>JAKAHL010000266.1 GCA_021815005.1 Chloroflexota bacterium | reverse complement strand
CGGTCGCCCCCAAGAGCAGCGCGACGAGCGCGCGGCGGCGGTTCCGGCGGCGCGACGGGACAGCAACGTACGAGAGCTGGTCCATGACGAATCCCCACGAGTGACGGATGAACGCCGAGATTGCGGCACCCCCGCGGTCGGACGGGGCTTCCTCCCGCTCGCCCTCCAACAGGCGATCGGCGTCGTGTTCGTAGGACATATCTGACAGGAGGTGGGCGCCTTCCCGACACCGGACGGGGGACCCATTCGAGGGGGTACTTTCGTCCGGTTGGCGGTGTCAGGGACCACCCTCGTATCGCGGCGAGGCGTGCCGGCGGTGCGCGGGCGCGCCGGTGCTCCAGCGCATCCCCCCGGAACGGGGGGTCGTCCGGCCGCGTGGCCGGCGCGACGCGACGCGGTGGTGCTGTGGCGCCCGGCGGGTCAACGGGAGGTCCGCCCGCCGATTGAGCCGCCCGGTGCCTCCATTCGCAGCACGCGAGCCCGTAGGGGCAGATTGGGAGGCACGCAGCGGGCGGCCCGGAGCCTCAACCTCCCGTTGGCCCGCTGGGCGCCCCGACCCGCCCGGGCGCCCATGCGAGGAGCGGCGCTCCGGGCGCGGGCGCGGCGCCTACTGGGGCCAGGCGAGGACCATGATCCGCAGCTCGGTCATGTCCTCGATCGCCCAGCGCAGCCCCTCGCGGCCCTGGCCCGAGTCCTTCACGCCGCCATACGGCATGTGGTCGATCCGGTAGGTCGGGATGTCGTTGATGATCACCCCGCCCACCTGGAGCTCGTTGAAGGCCGTCCAGGCGTCCCCGATGTCGGACGTGAACACGCCGGTCTGGAGCCCGAAGTCCGAGTCGTTCACGCGCCGGATCGCCTCGGCCATGGTGCTGAACTTGAACGCCACCACGAGCGGCGCGAACGCCTCCGACGAGCAGACGCGGGCGATGAACGGCACGTCGGTCATGATGGTGGGCGGGAAGAACGTGCCCTGGGCCTTGCCGCCGAGCAGGAGCCTGCCGCCCATCGCCACGGCCTCGTCCACCCACTCCTGCGTGCGCCGGGCGTTCGCCTCGTCCACCATCGGCCCGAGGTCGGTGGCCGGGTCCATCGGGTCGCCCATCCTGAGCGCGGACGCGGCCGCGGTGAACTTGCCCATGAACTCGTCCCAGATGGCCTCGTGGACGAAGATGCGCTGGACGGAGATGCAGGTCTGGCCGCTGTAGGCGAAGGACCCGGTGGCCGCGCGCCTGACCGCCCAGTCGATGTCGGCCGAGCGGTCCACGATGAGCCCGGCGTTGCCGCCCAGCTCGAGCACCACCTTCTTCTTGCCGGCCCGCGTCTTCATGCGCCAGCCGACCGCGGGCGAGCCGGTGAAGGTCAGCAGCTTGAACCGGTCGTCGGCGACCATCGTGTCGCCCATGGCCCGCGTCATCGGCAGGATGCTGACCATGCCCTCGGGGACGCCCACCTGCTCGATGAGCTCGGCGATGCGCAGCATGACGAGCGGGTCCTTGGACGCGGGCTTGAGCACGATGGGGTTGCCCGACGCGATGGCCGGGGCGAGCTTGTGGACCGCGAGGTTGAGCGGGAAGTTGAACGGGCTGATGCCGGCGATCGGCCCGATCGGGAACCGGCGCGTGATGCCCACGCGCTCCTTGGAGCTGGGCATGAGGTCGAGCGGGATCACCTCGCCGTGCATCCGCTCCGCCTCCTCGGCGCCGAGCCGGAAGACGAGGCTCGCGCGGTCCACCTCGACCCGCGCGTCCCGAATGGGCTTGCCCGCCTCGGCGACGATGAGCTCGGCCAGCTCGTCGCGATGCTCCGCGACCCTGGCCGCCAGATCGCGGAGGATGCGACCGCGCTCGTACGCGGGAAGCTTGCGGGTGACCTCGAAGGCCCGCTCGGCCGCGGTGACGGCGGCGTCGTACTGCTCGGCCGTCGCCAGGTAGGTCCGGCCGACCTCGGCGCCCGTGGCCGGGTTCTTCACCACCAGCTCGTCGGGCGAGTCAACCCACGCGCCGGCGAGGAAGATCTTGTGGGGCGAGGTTGCGACGGTCGCGGTCATGCGAGGCTCCTGCGGGACGGCTTGGCGGCGATATGCCGAGGATGGTACGGCGGAATCGAGAATTCCAACTCAGTTGATCGGGATTGCTCCGCAGCGTGCGACGCGGGACCGGCATGCCCCTCGGCGGCGGTCCCGTGTGTCTGCGCACAGGAAGTCCCGGCGCGTCACGGACTCGAAAGGTTCCAGGCGCGAGGGTGCCCGCGGACGGCCCGCCGTGGGCCGCCACTCACTCGAAGGAGCAATCCTTGCGCAAGAACGTCATCGCATCCGGAGCCGTGGCCGGAGCGCTCCTGCTGGGGAGCGCAGGCGCGGCTCTCGTCCTCCCCTCGCTCGCCGCAGCCGCCAACCCGACCGCATCCCCGACGACGGGGGCCACGGGCACCTCGACACCCACGACGTCGGGCGGCTCCGGCGCCGCCGGCAGCGACGCACAGACGGCATGTGGCGGCCACGGGCCCGGCGGCCACGGGCCCGGCGGCCGCGGGTTCGGCGGCGCCAACGAGGCCGTCTCCGACGCGTCGGTCGTCGCCAAGGCGATCGGCATCTCCGAGAGCCAGCTCACCACCGAGCTCTCGTCGGGCAAGACGGTCGCCCAGGTGGCCGTCGCGCACGGCGTCGCGGCCCAGACCGTCATCGACGCGCTCGTGGCCGACGGGAAGACCGAGCTCGCCGCCGCGGTCAAGGCGGGGACGATGACCCAGGCCCAGGCGGACCAGGCGTCGGCGGACCTCACCGCGCGCGCCACCGACCAGGTCAACGGGACCGGCTTCGGCCCCGGCGGCCACGGGCCCGGCGGCCACGGCATGGGCATGGGCCAGGGCGGCCGCCCGAACGGCGACCGCTCCGGCGCGAGCCCGACGGCCAGCCCCTCGACCGGGGCCGGCACGGGAGGCTGAGCCCTCGGCCCAGCCGCATCCCCGGGTCGCGGCGCATGCCCGGCCCGGGGCCAGCCACACCCCAGGCGGGCGCCTGATGCGCCGCGAGCATCAAACCGGGCCCGCCGACTGCCGGGGGCTCAGAACCGATGACGGCCGTGCATCGAGCCGCCACGGCGATGCGCCCAGGGCATCAGCGCGGGCGTGACACGAGGGGCCGGCTCAGGACTGATGCGCCGTGCGCATCGGGCGGGGCGGCGCGGGGCGCCGGTACTGGTTTGATGCGCCGTGCGCATCAGGCGGGGCGGCGCGGGGCGG
>JAKAHL010000265.1 GCA_021815005.1 Chloroflexota bacterium | reverse complement strand
CAGGAGCAGTCCGCCGCCCCGCAGCCCCGTCCCCTCGACGAGCTGATCGCCTACTTCGAGGGCGACTACGTGGCCCTCAAGGACGCCAAGGTCAGCATCATGACCCACGCGTTCATGTACGGCACCGCGACGTTCGAGGGCATCCGAGCCTACTGGAATGCCGTGCAGGGCCAGCTCTACGGCCTGTTCATCCGCGAGCACGTGGAGCGCATCCGCAACAGCGCGAAGATGCTCCTCATGGAGGGCCTGCCGACCGCAGACGAGCTGGTCGGCATCATCGTGGAGACGATCCGTCGCAACGGGTTCCGCGAGGACGCCTACATCCGGCCCTCGTTCTACAAGAGCACCCGCGCCATCGGCGTCAAGCTCCACCACCTGGACCACGAGCTGTACGTGATCGCCACGCCGTTCGGCAACTACGTGGACATCGAGAAGGGCATCCGGCTGATGACGTCGTCCTGGCGGCGCAACGCCGACGAGGCGCTGCCGGCCCGCGGCAAGATCGTGGGCGGCTACGTGAACATGGCCTTCCAGAAGTCAGAGGCGGAGCTCAACGGCTTCGACGAGGCGCTCGTCCTCACCCCGAGCGGCCATGCGTCGGAGGGCTCGGCGGCCAACCTGTTCATCGTCCGCGACGGCACGCTGATCACCCCGCCGGTCTCGGACGACATCCTCGAGGGCGTGACCCGCAAGGCGATCCTGCGGCTCGCCGCCGACCTGGGCATCCCCACCGAGGTTCGCTCGATCGACCGCTCTGAGCTCTACATCTGCGACGAGGCGCTCCTGTGCGGCACCGGCGTCCAGGTGAGCGCCGCGACCGAGGTGGACCACCGGCCCGTGGGCAGCGGCCAGATCGGTCCCGTGGCGCGCAAGATCAGCGAGGCGTACTTCGCCGCGGTGCGCGGCAGCCTGCCGCAGTACCGGAGCTGGCTCACGCCCATCGGCTGAACGTCGCGGGCCTCCGGAGGCCGGCCCGCGGTCCCTAGCGCGGGTCGGCGGCGGGACGCCGCGTTCCGCCAGCGGGCAAGTTCCGCCAGCGAACGAGTCCCGTCGGCGCCGCCCGCCGGGTCCCGGACGCTGCCCTCAGCCGGCGCTCGGGATCGCGAGCTTGCGGCCGTCCAGCCCGACGACGATGACGATGTCCGCCCCCACCGATGTGCTGGTCGCCGTGGTGGCCGTCACCCCGTAGAGCTGCTGGAGGTACTTCACGGTCGCCGCGACGCGCGCTGACGCCCCGTTGTACACCGTGATGGTGGTCGTCTGGGGCGTTTGCGGCGCCAGGCTCGTCGGAGCGGACGCGTCGATGCCGAAGTAGTCCAGGTACTGGGCGTTGTTGCCGGCCAGGCCGAGCCCGTTCTTCCCGTCCTCCACCCAGACCGAGGCGCCCTCGGCGCTCAGGGAGTTGCGCAGCGAGATCAGGGACGGGCTCAGGCTGAACGCCTGCTTGGCGGCCGCCTGGACGCGCGGGACGTTGATGTCCACGTTGCTGTTGGTGCCGTGCGAGGGCACCCACATGTCGGTGGCGTAATAGGGCGGCGCGAACACGTACGAGCGGATGTTCTTGGTGTTCACGCCGGAGGCGAGGCTCAGCAGCTGGCCCATGAGGGTCGTGTCGCCCACGGGGATGTCCGTCTGCACCGAGGACTTGAGGGCAGACACCAGCCCGGTCAGGTTGGCGAACACGGTCTGCGGGTCGAGCTCGTCCTTGAGCGACAGGACGACGCGCTGCTGGCGGAGGCCGCGGTCGAAGTCGTTGGAGCCGTGGCGCGATCGCGCGTACACGAGCGCCTGGGTGCCGTTCATCTCCTGCGGCCCGGCCGGGATGTAGACCCGCGACTTGATCTGGTCGGTGAGCGGGAAGTCGTTCTCGGCCACCGGGATCTGGACGTTCACCCGGACGCCGCCGAGCGTGTTCACGGCGTCCACGAAGCCCTGGAAGTTGACCTCGACGTAGTACTGGATGCTGATCCCGTAGAGATTGCCAAGAATGGACTTGAGCGCCGCGAACCCGCGCGCGTTGGCGGTCTTCCCGGGCCACAGGTTGGCGAGGCCCTGGTTGGCCATGAACCAGGAGTTGATCTTGCCCTGGTAGGTGGCGCCCCAGACACCTTGGGCGGACGGCGGGACCGGCACGCCAGTCGTGTCCCGCGGCAGGGTCAGCATGGCGACCTGCTTGGTCTTGGGGTCGATCGAGACGACGATCATCGTGTCGGTGTTGAACGTCGGGGCGTTGTTCCGCTGGTCGGTCCCGACCAGCAGGATGTTGAGGCGACTGGTGCCGTCCCAGGGCGGCAGGGCGGCGGCCGGGGTGGCGCCCGCGTCCGAGCCGATGGGCGCCGGAATGGGCGAGGCCGTGGCGACAGGCACCCCGCTGGCGCCCGCCGAGTCAGACGGCAGCACGTCCGATGGGTTGGGCGTCGCCGTGGCGCTGCCCGAGTCGCAGCTCGCGTCCGCCGTGTCGGGGTTCAGGCAGTTGACCACCGACAGCGCGAGCGCGTCATACCGCCAGACCAGCAGGTGGGCGCTGCCCATGACCAGGATGACCGCCAGCAGACCCGCCACGGAGAGCGGGCTGAGCGCGAGGCGGGCCCGTCCGAGGCGCCCGTCACCGGCGGCGTCCGCCTCGTTGAGGAACCGGGCCACGGTCCACGCGTCGAAGGCCGCGGCCGCGCGGTAGAGGAAGGCAAGGACATTGACGATCAGCAGGCCGTTGAGCACCGCCGGGTTCGCGAACTCGGCGAGGAGCTTGTACTTGTCGCCGCCGAAGGCGATGCCGGCGCCGGCGGCCAGGCCCAGCACCGGCAGCGCCATGAAGCCGAGTGCCCGGGCCCATGCCCCTGCGTACGCGTGCCCGAGACCGGGAAATACCAGCGACAGGAAGGCCGCCGCAAAGGCGGATCGCGTGCGCGGGGCGCGCGGGGAGCGCGACGGCGTGGACATCGCGGCGGATCATACGCTGCCCCGCGAGAAGCGGCCCACGAGCGTCCGGCGCCGGCGGGCGGGCACGGGCCCGGCGCCCCGACGTTCCCCGGCCGCATGGGACCGCCGGGTTCCGTAGACTGGAGGCTCGCCGCTGCCCGATGAGAGGGAGCCGCGTTCGCGACGCACGAGGCCCGATGTTCCGACCCGTCTCCGCCCGACCCGACTTCGTCGCCCAGGAGCACGAGCTGCTCCGCGAGTGGGCGGAGCGCAAGACGTTCGCGCGCCTGCGCGCCCAGAACGCGGGCCACCCGCGCTGGAGCTTCCTGGACGGGCCGATC
>JAKAHL010000264.1 GCA_021815005.1 Chloroflexota bacterium | reverse complement strand
GAGCAGGGCCGTGGCCTCCCGCTCGCCCAGCGCCGCGGTCACGGCGCCGGCCGAGGCGCCCATTGACGCCTCCGGGTCCAGCTCGGCCGCGCGCTCGACCATGAGGTGGAAGATCTCGTGGAGCAGCTCGAGGGCCGCCAGCTCGCCGGCCTGGGCGGACGGGGCGCCGGGCGGCAGGGTGGCGTTGAGGGCCGTGACAGCCCTGCGAGCCGCCGGCAGGTTCGCGGCCAGGCGCCGACGGGCCGGTCCGGTGGGCTCCGTGCCCGGGGCGGGAGGTGTCGAGTCGGCGTCGAGGCGGAACCGGCGGCGGGCGGTCCGCGAGTAGGGCAGCGAGCGCATGGCGGAAGTGTCGCACGCAGGGAGCCGCCGCGGCCAAGTTTCGACGTGCCGGGTCGGGCGCCGGCGCGGGCGGCGGGCTGGGTGCCGACCAGTCCGCCCGCGCTCAGTCGGCGGCCGCGTGCTCGCTCTCGGCGGCCACGCGCTCCACGGCCCGCCGCAGGATCTCGAACGCGGCCGGGTCGAACTCGTAGCTCCACTCGCGGAGGCGATCGGGCCGCTCGAAGCGGCTCTCGAGCCCGAGGGCCATCGCCTCGCGCGAGAGCAGGATGACGTCTGCCTCGCGGTCCACGAGGTCCAGCTCGGCCTCGGTGTGGGCCACGGCGGACAGGAGCTTGACGTCGCTCGTGCCCGAGAGCTGGAGCACCTCCGCGATGTTGTCGGCGCCGCGCTGCGAGCCGCACACCACGCCGACCTTGGCGCCGGGCCGCAGCTGGCTGATCTCGTGGACGAGGCCCATGTACCCGGGGCCGACCAGCATCGCCACCACCGGCACGCGCCCCGCCACGTAGGCCTGCGCCTCGTCGGCGTGGAACGTGGTCGTCGCAACCAGGTCGTAGTGGTACCTGGTCAGGCGGTCGGGGAGCTCGTCGAGGAGCACCGGGATGACCTCGAGCCGCTCGGGGAACGCCTCCGTGATGCGCTCGGCGTCCACCGTCGCGTCGGCCGTCGTGCACTCCGCGAACAGGATGCGCAGCTGAGGCCCCGGCCGCTTGCGCTCGGTGGCGGCCGTGAACGTGGCCTGGGCCACCTCGTCCGGCGTGAAGCCCAGCTGCGCCGCTCGCCGAAGGGTCTCGGCCACGATCCCCGCCAGCGCCTCCGAGCCTCTTCGGACCGGGGGCCGGTCCACGACGCGCGTGCCCGCCCCGTGGCGACCCTCCACGAACCCGCCGTCGGCCAGGCGCCGGTACACCGCCCGGACGGTGTTCGGGTTGACGCGCAGGGCGGCGCCGAGCTCGCGGACCGGCGGCAGGCGCGTGCCCGGCTGCAGGCGCCCGGATTCGATCTGGTAGGCGAGCTGCCAGAAGATCTGCGTCGAGATCGGGACGTCGGAGTCGCGCTCGATGTCGAGGGCATGGCGAGAGGCCCCGGCCGGCTGGGTGGACATTGCGCCTGAGGGTCCGGATGGGGCCGAGCGGGTAGCGAAGGGTCCCGGCGCGGCGGGTCCTTCGGGTGCCGCAGAGGGGCCGTTTCGGCTCGTTGACACAGCTGACTAGTCCAACTAACCTCGTGATTGGCCTAGTTGACTATACCAACGCCAGCAGCCAGGCCGGAAGCGAGCAGTGCCATGGAAGTCCTCATCTTCGCCATCATCGCCCTGTTGGTGCTCAGCGCCGTGGACGCGCTGGCCTCCGAGGTCGGCGTCGATTCGCGTGATCTCTCGGACGACCCGCACCGGCCCTCCTATCCGGTGTCGCTGTCATAGGGGCCCACCACCCGCGACCGTCCCGGGCGCCGACCCTCCCCCTCCTTCCGGTGCTCGAGACACCTGGCCCCCGGTTCGCCGGGGGCCAGCCGCGTTAACGGGCACGCGTCGTGACGGTGCGGCCGCTCCGGGGGCACGGTCCCGGCCCGGGCGCCGCCACCGGCCCAGCGCCCGTCACCGGCTCGGCGGCGGCTGGCCGACCGCCACGAGCGCGTGGCGGTAGATGGTGGCACCGTCGCTGCCGACCGCGGGCGAGCGCAGGATCGACAGGTCGTCCACGAGGCGGCCCTCGAGGTTCGTCCCGGCGAGCCCGTCCACGATCCTGACGGCCCGCGCCGCCGCGAGCAGGTTCTGGGCGGTCTCGGGCCGGACTGGGTCGTCCCAGAACCAGCCGTCGGAGGCGAACATCGCGAGGCGCCAGCGCTGCGCCTCCAGGATCGCGGCCAGGCGCCCGCGGTCCTCGGCGAGGCTGTGGGGCCCGAGGCAGGCGGCGGCGTAGTCCTCGGGCGACACGAGGCCGATGACCGCGTCCACGTAGCCGTCCCGGGCGCGCCAGATGTCGTCGAGGCCGGGCAGGTCGGCCGCGAACGCCTCGGTCACGGTGTCGATGGCGCCGGCGAGCCGGTCCAGCGCGCCCCGGAGCGGCGCCTTCCACCGCCCGTCGGGCACGTCCGGGCATTCGGCGCCCCAGCGGAGCACGCCGTGGTGGCAGCTCCACGAGGTGCGCTCCCGGATCCGCATCTCCCGGTGCGGGCGCCCCCCGGTCTCGCGCAGCAGCGAGGCGAGCGTCACGACGTCGAAGCCGCGGTCGGGCGTCCCGGGCGCCGGGTCCACCAGCGCCTTGAGGAACAGGTCGCGGAAGCGCTGGTGGTGGCCGTAGAGCTCGCCGTCGGACGCGATGACGATCGTGGGCGCGCTGCCGTCCGAGAGCGGGCTCGCCAGGCGCGGCGCGACTCGGTCCCGGGCAAAGGCGTCAGCGTCGGACGTGAGGGCGGCGTCGAACGAGACAGACCCGGACAGGTCGCCGTCGTAGAACGCCACGGCGATGTGCCGTCCCTGGCCCACGTCCACCCGGTAGGCCCGGGCCTCGAGGTGGGGCGTGTCCGCCTGCCAGGGCGCCAGCACCGTGCCCGCCACACCCTCCTCGGCAGCCACCCGAAGCGTGGCCAGGTCCACGGCGGTCTCGGGGAACCAGATGGCCGTGGCCATGCGGCCGAACCGGACCTCGAAATCGCGGAGGCCCCAGCGGATCTCGGTCCGGCGGTCGTGGAGCGGGGCGTACGGCAGGATCGAGTGGTGGAACGCCTGGGCGATGGCCGGGCCGTCGTTCGCCCCGCCGCCCCGCCGGTCTGCCTCGGCGAAGCCCGCGAGGACGTCCGGGGCGGCGTCCGCGAGGTAGTGCGACAGGGTGGGCCCGAGGTCCCAGGAGGCTCGGGCGAGCGACCCGTGCTCGGTGTTCGGCCGGTAGCAGTCTGCGGTGATGCGGGCGTTCCAGTCT
>JAKAHL010000263.1 GCA_021815005.1 Chloroflexota bacterium | reverse complement strand
CCACAGCGCCCCCCCGCTACGGCCCGGCCGGCGGGGCGGTGCGCGGGCGCGCCTGCCCGATCGGCTTGCGGCGCCGTACCCCAGGGCCATGCCCCGAGCGGCCCGGGCCGGGCTACCGTGGGCCTGCGTTCGACACGCGCCGACCCCACGCCACACCGGGACCACCCTGGGGCGTCGGTCACGGGCAGGAAGCAGGACGACTCGACCGTCGGGGACGCCTGGCGGCACGAGGGAACCGGAGCCCCGCCACGAGCCGAGTAACCATGGAGCTGCCGGCCATCAGGCCCGGGAGTGGGGCGGCTGCACTAATCCCGCGCTCGACCGCCCCCGGTGGCATCCCACCGGGGGCGTTGTCACGTCCGCGCCGAGCCGTGGCAGCGCGGCGGCCCGCCGGCCTCAGCGGTACGGGTTGGACTGCCAGCCCGGGTGCCCCGGCCGGTGCTCGCGGCGGATGCCGCGTCGGTCCAGCTCGTCGCGGACGACCCGGGCGGCCATGGTCACGTCCGGGTCCCGCGTGAGCGTCCCCGCCAGCCAGTCGATGTACGAGGGCTCGAACGCCGCGACCTCGCCCAGCGTGTGCCCGTGGAACTTGCCGAACACGAGCTCCACCGCCAGCGCCTCGTCGAGCGTCGGCAGGTACAGCGGCACGTGGCCGGCGAGGCGGTCGCGCTCCAGCGGACCGGACGGCTGGGATGCCCGCAGCTCCGGTCGCGAACGGTCCACCCGCAGCGGCGGCTGACCTCGCAGGGGCAGGCGGGTACCCGGCGGCGTCGTGGTCTGGTTGCGGGGCCGAAACGTGTGCGAGGTGTCGAGGCGGCCTGTCACCGGCCGGGTCTTCGGCGGCGGGGGCACGCCCACCCCGGGTTGCCCGGGCGGCGGCGGTGCCGGGCGCCTGGCGATGGGCTCCTCCCTGCCACTCGCGGGGCCGCGGCCCCTGGTCTTGGCGCCGGGCCGCGCCAGCGACGCGTACGCGGCGTTGATCTCCGCCATCCGGCTGGTCGCGCGGCGGGCGGCGTCGGGGTCATCGGCCGTGAGGTCCGGGTGGTGCCGGCGGGCCAGCGAGCGCCAGGCGGCCCGGATCTCCTCGGGCGACGCCCCGGGCTCCACGCCAAGGACGTCATGGGGGTCACGGGCAGGCACGCGCCAAGTGTACCGAGCCGGTCCCGGCCGCCCCGCCGGGCAACGGACGGCCGCCACGCCGCGGTCGCTTGACAGCCTCCGACGAGCGGGGTCCGATAGGCGCATGCTCCAGTCCTCGGCCGTCCGTCGCGCGGGCATCGGCGCGGCGGCCGCCCTCGTCCCGGCCGCGCTCGCCTGCCGCTTCGCCCTGGTGTATCGCGCCCGCACCGGCCACCCCCGCCGCCACGAGCCGCTGTGGTCGCCCGCCGACCTGGGGCTGCGCTACGAGGACGTTGTGGTGGCGACCGGCGACGGCCTCGGGCTCCCGGCCTGGTTCCTGCCGGCGGGACCCGGGCCCGCTCCGGGTGTCGGCCTCGTCCACGGCTGGGAATCGTCGCGCGACCGGATGCTGCCGCACGCTCAGTTCCTCCACGCGGCCGGCTTCCACGTGCTCGCGGTGGACGTCCGCGGCCACGGCCGCAACGGGCCGGAGGCCCTGCCGGTCACCGCGGGCGAGTTCGCCGCCGACGCGGCCGCGGCTGCGCGCTGGCTGGCGTCGCGCCCGGAGGTGGCCGAGATCGGGCTGCTCGGCCACTCGATGGGCGCGATCGGGGTCCTGGTGGCCGGCGCCGCCGAGCCGCGCGTGCGCGCGGTGGTCTCCGTGGCCGCGCCGGCAGACCCCTACCGCCTGACGCGCCAGACGTTCCGGCTGGCCAGCCTGCCCATCCCCGGGCTCCTCGCCTGGCCGCTGGCCTGGCTCACGACCCGGGTGGTCCTGCGACCGCGTGGCCACACCGTGAGCGCGGTCAGCGCGTCCCGGGCGGTCCGGGCCGTCGCCGCGCCGGTCCTGCTCGTCCACGGCGACGCGGACCGGGTCGTGCCCGTCGGGCACCTCGCTCGCCTCGCCGGGATCCGCCGCGCGGCCAGGCCGGACGCCGTCACCGAGTCGCTCGTCGTGCCCGGGGGCGAGCACTCGTGGCTGTTCGAGTCGGCCGACTTCAGGGCCGCCGTGGCCCGCTTCCTGGCCGCGTCCCTCGGCGGGCCGCTCGACCCCGACGCCGCCGCGCGTTCGGCGGCAGCCGCCCACGTGGCCCGCCTGCCGGAGCCCGAGCGCCTGACCGTGCTGGACGAAGAGCCCGGCGGGCTGCGCTCGCTCCTCCGCCTGTTCCGGCACCAAGCCCCGACACGCCCCAACCCGCCGTCCCAGGAGGCCCGACCGTGAACGTCCAGGACGCCGTCCACACCAAGCGCGCCGTGCGCGAGTTCGACCAGCGGCCGCTCGCCGAGGAGGACCTCGCGGCGATCCTCGAGGCCGGGCGCCGCGCCCACAGCGCCAAGAACCGCCAGCGCTGGGCATTCGTCGTGGTCCGCGACCGCGAGCGCCTGGCCGCGCTGGCCTCGGTGGGGCCGTGGTGCGGGCACGTGGCCGGGGCGGCGGCCGCGATCGCGCTGGTGACGCCCGACCCCCGGGCGGAGGGGGCGCCGCTGTCGATCATGTGGGACCTCGGCGGGGCGGCGGCGCAGATGATGCTCGTGGCCTGGGAGCGCGGCGTCGGGAGCTGCCCCGCGACGGTGTACGATCCCGAGCAGGCCCGGGAGATCCTCGGCTACCCCGAGGACATGCACTGCGAGATCCTGCTGTCCTTCGGCTACCCGGCGGACCCCGAGGTGCTGGCGCGGCCCAACCGGGCGGGCGGCCGCAAGCCGGTCGAGGACCTGGTCCACCAGGAACGATGGACGCCCCCGGCCGCCGGGAGCCCAGCGGACTCGGACGACTAGCTGATCGGCCCCTCGAGGTCGAGCGCCTCGAGGGGATCCCGAGCCGTGCCGTCGGTGCCGGCCGGGACCTCCGGCGCGGGTGCCCCGGCCGCGAGGTAGGACTCGATGGCCGCGTCGAGACCCACGTCGTGGCCCGCGCGCTCCGAGCGCAGCCACTTGTGCTCGAGGACGTCGCAATACGCCTGGACCAGGTCGCGGTCCGGCCCGACCTCGCGCGCGATCCGCGCCTGCGTCGGCCGGTAGACCTCGCGCAGCCAGCGGTCGGCCTGCTCGTCCGGCTCCACCGGGCGTCCCTCTGCGTGCTCAAGCCAGGCGCCGTACTCGGCGAGGTCGTTGAGCAGGATGCGCGCCTGGCCCTCCAGGGTGCGGAGCCG
>JAKAHL010000262.1 GCA_021815005.1 Chloroflexota bacterium | reverse complement strand
ACGGGCCGCCGCCACTGACGGGCCGCCGCCACTGACGGGCCGCCGCCACTGACGGGCCGCCGCCACTGACGGGCCGCCGCCACTGACGGGCCGCCGCCAACGGGGCGCGGGCGACCGCTCAGCGGGCGACGAGCGTCCGGAACAGGTGCTCGAGGGTCGCGGCGGGGTCGGCGGTGAGCCCGGTGTGCACCTCCGAGGGCTGGATCACCGTGGATGACGGCGCCACCAGCCAGTGCCAGCGCTCCGGGGCGGAGAGCGCCGAGATCGGCCCGGCGGATGGGTCGCCCGCCGCAATCCGCTCGATCGTCGCGAGGTGCTCGCGGACCGTCTCCGCGTCGCAGTCCGGCCACATGGCCGCCAGCAGCGCCTCGTCGAGCTTGGTCCGCGCGCCGAGAAACCGGGCGGCTCGCGAATGCAGCACGATGCCCGCGTTGAGCGCCTCGCCGCGCTCCACGCGCGGGATCACCCGCACGATCGCGTACTCGAACGGGCGGCGCGTCACCGGGGCGGGACGGCGCGCCTCAGGCAACCCGGGCACGCTCGGCCTCGGCCACGAATGCCCGGCGGGCGCCGAGCCGCACGGTCAGGTAGTCCACATACGCGCGCCGGTGCGCGTCCGCGTCGGGCAGCCCCGCCTCGGGCCGCAGCCAGTCGTCGGGGATGGCGGCCGCGATCGCCTCCAGCACGGGACGGTCCAGCATCGGGGACAGCCGCTCGTCGGCCGCCTCGATCGACGCGGCGAACGGCAGGAGCACGTGGTCCCGGACCTGGGGGAACGAGCGGCGCGCGTGCTCGTCGGGGTGCGCCCAGGTGTGGTGGATGTACAGCGCGGACCCGTGGTCGATCAGGTACACGCGCCGGTGCCACACCACCAGGTTGGGGTTGCGCGGCGTGCGGTCCACGTTGGTGGTGAAGGCGTCGAGCCAGACGACGTCGGCGGCCAGGTCCGGATCGGGCCGCGGGCCTACCGCCGGCGCGAACGCGAGGGCGCCCGGCAGGAAGTCGAGGCCGAAGTTGGTGCCCGCCGAGCGCGCGAGCAGCTCCCGGATCTCGCCATCCGGCTCCGCCTTCGCCAGCGCGCCGTCGAGCTCCACGAGCACGAGATCCGGCACCGGCAGGCCAAGGCGCCGCCCGATCTCGCCCGCGACCAGCTCGGCGACGAGGGCCTTGCGCCCGTGGCCGGCGCCCAGGAGCTTGACCACGTACAGCCCGTCATCGTCCGCCTCGACGAGCGCGGGCACCGAGCCGCCCTCGCGCAGGGGCGTGACGTAGCGGGTGGCGACGACGGTCCGGAGCATTGCCCTGAGTTTAGGGCGCGGCGATCAGGCGGGCTCGGCCTCGATCAGGGCGCGCAGCTTCTCGAGCGCCCCTGGCAGCCCTGCCCTCAGCCGCTGCTCCACCTCCCGGGCGATGAAGCCGAGGAACGGCGGCGTGTCGAGATCGACCTCGACGGTGGCCTCGGTGGTGGTGCCGTCGATGCTGCGCAGGGCCACCTGGACAGCCACCCCGAGCGGCCCGCCAGACCCCGCCAGCTCCAGCCGACTCGCGGGCACCAGCTGGCGCACCGAGGCCATCACCTCGGCGCCTGCCACCGACGGCGACATGCGGAGGCGGGCGCGGCTGCCCACCGCGAGCGGAGCGTCGAGGAGCTCGGCCGCCACCACCTCGGGCATCCAGCGCGGCAGGTCCGCCACGCGCGTGGCTACGCGCCACACGCGTTCGGGCGGGTAGGGGAGGGCGACCGACGCGGCGATCCGTCCCATCAGCGAGCGGGCTCCGTGAGCCGCTGGGCCAAGGCGTCCAGCTCGGTCTCGCGCAGGCCGCCCGAGCGGAGCAGGGCGCGGGCCCCGCCATGCGCCTCGCGCAGGTGGTCCAGCGCAGACGCCATGAACTCGGGCGGGCTGTCCACCGTGAGCGGCTGATGCCGCCAGTCGCCGGGCGGGATGGTGGCGTTGGGGACGGCGAAGTAGCCCGCAGACAGCGCGTAGTCCGCGATGACGATGTCGTCGGGCACGCCGGCAAGCGACAGGAGGACGGCGACGGTGATCCCGGTCCGGTCCTTGCCTGCGGCACAGCCGATGACCGCAGGCAGCCCATCGGGCTCAAGCAGGGCGCGCGCCACCTCGACGAGCTGCGGCAGGCGCTCGTCGAGGACGTGGCGGTACATCCCCGCCAGCCCGCTGTGGGGCGTGGGATCGTCCACCAGCAGCGCGATGTGGCGGTAGCGGACCGCCGGGTCCGCCTCGAAGACGTTGGGCGAGAGGACCAGTTCGTCCGGCCAGCGCAGGTCGATCACCTGGCGGATGCCGAGCCCGCGGAGCTCGTCCGCGGCGTGCGCGGGGAGGCGCGTGAGCTCGTCCGACCGGAGCAGCGTGCGCCACCGCGTCTGCCGCCCGCCCGCCGCCGGGTAGCCGCCCACGTCGCGCAGGTTGCGCGTGCCGTCGAGCGGCAGGTGGCGACGGGCACCGTCCAGGGTCGCCCGGTGTTCGGGCGTCCCGACCGAACCGGCGGGCGTCCCGACAGGATCGGCCGTCACGACGGCGTCCGGCGGGTCCATGGGACGGGGCGGCCAGGTCATGGGTGGAGCCTACCGGACCTCGCCCCGGGATGCCCGTTGCAAGGGCGCCCGGGGCCGAGCCCGGCGCCCGTCCCCCTGTTGAGCCCCGCGGTCCAACCGTGCGCCCGCCGCACAGATGCGCCGCCCGGCGGATACAACGTGGTCGCCCGTCCGGCTCCGCGGCCCGTTCCGATGCCGGTCATGCCCAGCGGCCCCCCGGGATCCGTTGGTGGGACCCGATCGGCCCCCAGCGCGGCCCGCCCGGGGTGCCCCGTTCGGCGCACCGCGCCTGGTCCATTCGGCGGATGGTGGGGCCGCCACGCCGGACGTAGGTTAGGGGCATCAAACG
Source organism: Chloroflexota bacterium (assembly GCA_021815005.1). Taxonomy (GTDB): domain Bacteria; phylum Chloroflexota; class Limnocylindria; order Limnocylindrales; family CSP1-4; genus CAIXZV01. The sequence goes on along the minus strand of JAKAHL010000262.1, from coordinate 368 downwards.
GACCGCCAACATTCGGATGACAGGGGGCGGCGCGTCGTTCCTCCGGCGGGATGCCGGGCGGCGGCGGAGCCCCGAACCTATCCTCACAGGCGGTCCGTTTTCCATTGCCCGTGGCGGCGGAGCGGGGTCTGCCGCATCCGGCATGCACGACCGCATCCCGGCCGCTAGCGTCGCGGCCATCCCTCGAACGCGCGCTTCACGGCCCCCACCAGCCGTCTGGTGTCGGCCATGGCGCATGGGCCTGCCGCCAGCTCGTGGACGGCGCCGAGCGGCGCCGCGAGCGCGGACCTGAGCTCGAGCTCCGCCCGGACCCGGGTCCCCGAGCCCCGAACGTCGAGCGCCAGGATCAGCGTCCGCTCCAGCGGCCC
>JAKAHL010000017.1 GCA_021815005.1 Chloroflexota bacterium | reverse complement strand
CTCGGGCGCCGCCTCGCCGCAGCGCAGCAGCGCGGCTGCCTCCTCGAGGAGCGCGCCCGCCGCCCGGGCGACCGGCGACGTCTCCGGCGTCCCTCCGGCGACCGCGGGGGCGTCCTGCTGCGCCCCTGCTGCAGCGTTGGCCTCCGCCCTCGCCCGGGCGGCTGCCTCCTTGCGCGTCGTCGCCATGTCGCGGCCGGCCCGCCGACGGGCCTTCGCCGTCGCCTGCTCGGCTCGCCGCGCCACCCTCGCGGCCGCCTTCGCGGCCCGGACCGCCGCTTTCGCCTGGGCCTTGGCCGCCTTCGCCTCCGCCTTTGCCGCCCTCGCCGCCGCCTTTGCCTCATTCGCCTGGGCCCGTGCGGTCTCGAGGGCCATCCCGCCCGCAGCACCGGTGCCCCCGTCCGGGTTGCCCGGCTGGCGCTCGCCCGAGCTCTTCATCCGTTGCTCCTTGCCCGCTGCACTCGCGGCCGCCGAGGGCGAGTCCGCCAGCTGCAAGTCTGCCGCAGGTCGGGCCGACAGGAGTTCGGATCTCGCTCGGCTTGACTGCCTCGCCACCGTTGACGCGTCGTTAACGACGCCAGCACGCCGCGTTGACCCGCTGGCCCCAGCCTCCCCGCATGGCGATGACGACACGACCGCGCCCCGACGCGAACGCCGCGCCACCGGTTGCCGGCGAGACGAGCAGGGCGGCGTGGCTTGTGCTCGCCGCCGACGGCCCGGCCGCGATGCTCGCCGGGGCAGTCCGGAGCGTGACCGTATCCGTGGTCGCCGACCCTGCCCGCTTCCGCGACCTGCTCGTCAGCCAGCGGCCGCGCCTGGTCGTGTGCAGCCGTCCGCCCGCGAGCCTTGGCGACCTCGCCGCGGTCGCCAACCTGCGCCGCCGGCGACCCTCGCTGCGGGCCGTTCTGGTCACGCCCCCGGACGCGGTGGACGCCCGTCTCGAGGCGCTGGCGCGGGGGTTCGACGACGCCCTAGCCAGCTCCGTGCCGCCCAACGAGCTCGCCGGGCGACTCGCCCTGCTCGACTCGCGGGCCCGCGACCGACGGCCAGCCGGCAGCCTCCGGCGCTTCGGCGACGAGTTCGAGCTCGACCTCGCGGCCCACGAGCTGCGGCGCCGCGGCGAGGTGCTCCACCTCCGCCCCAAGGAGTTCGGCCTGCTTGCGCTGCTGACGTCCCACCCCGGGCGGGCCTACACCCGGGCCGAGATCCTCGACCGCGTGTGGGGCAGGCCCGGCGGGGCCGGACGCACCGTGGACGTCCACGTCCGCTGGCTGCGGTCGAAGATCGAGACCCATCCCGAGCGGCCCGAGATGCTGGTCACCGTCCGGGGCATCGGCTATCGGCTCGATCGGACCCCTCGGTGACGGACCCGGCCGTTAACGGCGACTTAACCATCGGGACACGCCCCGTTCACCCCCCGGCTCGACGCTGACCAGCGGAGAACGAACCCAAGCCCGAGGGTCGGCGCGGTGCCGAACCCCGCAGGAGGACGAACGTTGATCACCACCTCCGCCAAGCGCATCGGCGCGCTGGCCATCGCCGCGACGGTGCTCGTGGCCGCCTGCGGCGGCAGCAGCTCGAGTCCGGCCGCCTCGGCCGCCTCGGCCGCCTCGGCCGCCTCGGCCGCCGCGGCCACCTCAGCCCCGTCAGCAGCGGCCGCTGCGAGCGGGGCCGCCCCGTCCGGTGTCGCCGGACCCGCCACCTGCGTGGACGGCAGCATCACCACCTCCGGCTCCACGGCGCTCCAGCCGCTCATCGACGCCGCCGGGAAGGCGTACACGGCCGCCTGCCCCAAGTCCACGATCAGCGTCCAGGGCGGCGGCTCCGGCACCGGCCTCACGCAGGTCCTGCAGGGCGCCGTCCAGATCGGTGACTCCGACGTCACCGCCGAGTCCAAGCTCCAGGCGTCCGACGCCTCCCAGCTCGTGGACCACGTCACCACCAAGCAGGGGTGGGTGGTTGTGACGAACACGGGCGTCGCCGGGGTCACGAGCCTGACCAGCCAGCAGCTCCAGGACATGTGGGCCTGCCCGAGCGGCCAGTCCGCCCCGAAGATCACCAACTGGAAGGATGTCGGCGGGCCTGATCTGCCGATCGTCCTCATCCTCCGCCCGGCCTCCTCCGGCACCCGCGCCACCTTCAAGCAGGTCGTGCTCAACGGCCAGACGGAATGCTCGGGCCAGGCCCTGACCGAGGACTCCAACGGCGCCGTCACGGCGGCGGTGTCCCAGACGCCGGGCTCGATCAGCGTGATCGGCTTCGCGTACTACCAGGCCAACAAGGACAAGGTCGCCGCGATCTCCCTCGATGGGGTGGCGGGCTCCGTCGCCAACATGGCCAGCGGGACCTACAAGCTGGCGGCGCAGGGCCACATGTACACGAAGGGCCAGCCCACCGGGCTCACCAAGTCCTTCCTCGACTACATGATGTCCGACCCGATCCAGAAGACCCTGATCCCCAGCCTCTTCTACGCCCCCGTCCAGTGACCTTGCGGCGAGGGGCGCTGCCGGCTCCTCCGCGGCGCCCCTCGCCCGTCACTCCCGTCGCAGACCGCACTCCAGAACGGAGGGCGACCCCGCCTTGACCTCATCCTCGTCACGCCCCACCGCGGCACAGCCGGGCCTCATGGCCCGGCTTGACGCACCCCGCCGCATCACGCTCGGAGCGGCACTGGTGGTCATCGCCGCCGTCGTGCTCCTGCTCGGGTTCATCGTGTGGCGGGGCGTCCAGCTGTTCGTCGTGTCCGGCGTGCCCGTCACGCAGATCCTGTCGCCCACCTGGCAGCCCGACCCGCTGAGCGAGGGCACGACCTACGGCCTGCTCCCGTTCATCGCCGGCACGCTGGCCGTGATGGCCGTCGCCGCCATCGTCTCGACTCCGCTGTCGGTGGGCCTGGCGCTGTTCATGGCCGAGGTGGCGCCCACCTGGGCCAGACGGATCGCGCAGCCCGCGATGGAGGTGTTCGTCGGCATCCCGAGCGTCGTCTACGGCTGGCTGGGCCTGACCATCCTGGTGCCGTTCCTGCGCGTGCACTTCGGCTGGCTGGGGTTCACGACCGGCTTCTCGTGGCTTGCCGGGTCGCTCGTCCTGGCCCTGATGATCCTGCCCACGATCACGAGCATCAGCTACGACGCCTTCGTGGCGGTGCCGGCCGACATGCGCTCCGCGTCGCTCGCGCTCGGCACCACCCGCTGGCAGGCCATCCGCCACGTGGTGCTGCCGACGGCGGCGGCCGGCGTGGCCACGGCCATCGTGTTCGGCCTGACCCGGGCCGCCGGCGAGGCGCTCGCCGTCCAGATGGTGATCGGCAACTCCCCCATCATCCCCACCAGCCTGGCCAGGCCCGTCACCACGCTGACGTCCCAGATCACCCTCGACATGAGCGACGCGACCGGCACCTGGAACGAGGCGCTCTGGACGATGGGCCTGGTGCTGCTGCTCATCTCGCTCGCCTTCGTGCTGCTCATCCGGTGGCTGGGCCGCGGCAGGTCACGGGCATGAGGCGCTCGCTGGCGGCCGACCGGCTCGCCACCGCCGTCCTGTGGGCGGTGGCCGTGTTCGTGATCCTCGTCCTGGTGGCGATCATCGCCTACTTCGTCATCGAGTCCATCCCGACCTTCTCGCTGGCGTTCCTCGTCGCCGACCCCAGCCTGACCGACATCGGCGGCATCGGTCCCGTCCTGTGGAACTCGGCCTACATGCTGGTGCTGACCATGCTGCTCACGGTCCCGCTGGGCGTCCTGGGCGGCATCTACATGGCCGAGTACGCGGGCGAGGGCTGGCTGACCAACGCGATCCGGTTCTCGCAGGAGCTGATCAGCTCGGTCCCGTCCATCGTCGTTGGCCTGTTCGGCTTCGCCCTGTTCGTGGCCGCCACCGGCTGGGGCTTCACCGCCCTGGGCGGCGCGCTGACGCTGATGGTGTTCAACCTGCCGCTGCTGCTGCGCCTGTCCGAGCAGGCGATCCGCACCGTGCCGGCGGACGAGCGGGCCGCGAGCCTGGCGCTGGGCGCCACCAAGTGGCAGACCATCCGCCACGCCGTCCTGCCGGTGGCGATCCCGGGCGTGGTGACCGGCATCGTGCTGACCGCAGGCCGCGTGTTCGGCGAGGCGGCCGCGCTGCTGTTCACGGCCGGCCTGTCCACGCCCACCCGCTACGACTTCTCGAACCTCAACCCGCTCGACCCGCAGTCACCCTGGAGCCCGTTCCGGAACGCGACGACGCTCTCGGTCTTCATCTGGAAGTCGAACTCGGAGGGTCTGGGCAACTACGTCCACGAGGTCGCCAACATGAGCTCGATGGTGCTCATCGTCATGGTCCTCGCGTTCAACCTCGGCTCGCGCTGGCTGGGCGGCGCCCTGCAGCGGCGCGTCAGCGGCCTCTAGCCCATGAACACCCCGCAGGGAGCCAGCCCCGTGACCGCCACCCGGCCCACACCCACCCCGCTCGCCATCGCGTCGCTGCAGCCCGAGCTGACCGGCCTCAACCCGGACGCCCCGGTGAAGCTGCGCGCCCAGGACGTCAGCGTCCGGTACGGCGACCGCATGGCCGTGCGCGACGTCACCCTCGACGTCCGGGAGCACTCGGTCATGGCGTTCATCGGCCCGTCGGGCTGCGGCAAGAGCACCGTCCTGCGCTGCTTCGACCGCATGAACGACCTGATCCCCGGAGCTGCGGTGGAGGGCCGAATCGAGCTCGACGGCGAGGACGTGTACGCGCCGTCCGTCCTGCCGGTCGAGGTGCGCCGCAAGGTGGGGCTGGTGTTCCAGCGCCCGAACCCGTTCCCGATGTCGATCTACGAGAACGTCGCGTTCGGCCCGCGCCGCCACGGCGAGCAGGACAAGGCGCGCCTGGACGATGTCGTGGAGCGGGCGCTGCGACAGGCGGCCCTGTGGGACGAGGTCAAGGACGACCTGCGCAAGAAGAGCGGGCTCTCGCTGTCGGGCGGCCAGCAGCAGCGCCTGTGCATCGCCCGGACGCTGGCGACCGACCCGGAGGTCATCCTGATGGACGAGCCGTGCTCTGCGCTCGATCCCATCGCGACCCTCAAGATCGAGGAGCTGATCGCACAGCTCAAGGCGGACTACACGATCGTGATCGTGACCCACAACATGCAGCAGGCCGCCCGGGTGAGCGACCGGACCGCGTTCTTCACGCTGGGCGAGGACCGAGCGGGGTACCTTGTGGAGCTGGACGAGACGCTCAGGATCTTCACCAACCCCGCCAACCAGCTCACCGAGGACTACGTGTCCGGCCGCTTTGGCTGAGACGAGGAGACCGCGCATGGCGCAGCCCACCACGACGCAGCCCACACCGCCCGCCGACCCCTCCCCGCCCGATCCCCAGGAGCACGTGCCGCTGATGCACCCGACGAGAAGCACCTACGACCACGAGGTGGCCGAGGTCAAGGACAACATCCTGCGGATGGGCTCGCTCGTGGAGGCGCAGATCCGAGCCGCGCTCGGGGCGCTGCTGGCCCACGACGCAGAGGCGGCCTACCGCGTCATCGTGGACGACCGCCTGATCAACGAGGTGCAGCGCAAGGCCAGCGCGATGGTCGCGGCGGTCATCGCCACGCAGGCGCCCGTGGCCCGGGACCTCCGCTACTTGCTCACGCTCGACCACGTCTCCTACGAGCTCGAGCGCATGGGCGACCACGCCGGCTCGGTCGCCAAGCAGGCCCGCAAGCTGGCGCCGTTCGCGCCGATCAAGGACTACGTCCAGCTGCCGGACCTGGGCGATCAGGTCGCGAACCAGGTGCATGGCATCATCCGGGCCCTGGTGGACGTTGACGAGTCGCGCGCCCGCGAGGTGGCCAAGCTCGACGACGCGGTGGACGACCTGTACCACGCCATCTTCGCGGTCTGCCTGGACCTGATGCGCGCGGACCCGGCGAACGTGGACCCGTGCACGCGGATCCTGTTCGCCGCGCACTACCTCGAGCGGATCGGGGACCGGGTGACGAACATCGCCGAGGACATCGTGTTCCTCGCCTCGGGCGAGGTCGAGGACCTCAACCCCTGACCTTGGCCTAGACGCGCTTGGTGGCGCCTGTCACGATGGCGGTGCCGCGGAGGGAGAATGATCGCGCTGCACCTGCTCCGGCACGCACATGCAGGGGACCCTGCCAAGTGGGACGGCGATGACGGCGAACGCCCGCTGTCCGAGAAGGGACGACGCCAGGCGAGGGACCTCGGCGGCCTGCTCGCGGTGATCGACGAGGCGCCGGACCTGTTCATCACCTCGCCCAAGGTGCGGGCGGTGCAGACCGCGGAGATCGTCGCCAAGGCGATGCGCAACCGGGTGAAGGTGGTCGTGGACGAGCGGCTCGCGGGCGCCCTCGACACCGTGGCCGTGAACGCCATCCTCGACGCGGCCGGGCCTGCCTACCGTCCGTGCCTCGTGGGCCACGACCCGGACTTCTCGGAGCTCCTGGGCGAGTTCATCGGCACGGCGCCCATACCCATGCGCAAGGCGGCGCTCGCCCGGATCGACTTCGTGGGCGACGACGTGACGCTTGGCCAGGGGACGCTGCGCTACCTGCTGCCGCCGGAGCTCGTGCCGGGCTGACGGGACCCTGCTAGGTCCGCGCCCAGCGCCAGGACATCGTGTGTGTCATCGGCGCGCCCGGCGCAACCACGTCGGGGTCCGCGTTCGCCGCGTCCGGCGGCCCTGACTGGGGCTCCACGCAGATCGCGTAGGCGGGCTGGTTGTAGACCACCCACCACTGGCAGGTCGAGGACAGCGTCAGGGCAAGGCCCGGCCAGGTCAGCACCGGATCCGACCGAAGGCCGGTGAAGCAGTCGTCCCAGGGCCCTTCCGGCGGCGCCACGCGCTCACCGGTCGGGATCCCCTCCCCGTCCCGGACGAGCATCTCGGCGGCGTCGAGACGCAGCGACACCGGCTCGCCGCCCGGCTCCAGCGCGCGCCGGAACCACGGGTGCCAACCGATGGCCGCGGGCTGCGGCTCGTCGGCCTCGAGCGTCATGGTCACCTCCAGCCCGTCCTCGCGGACGGCGAACCGCTGGGCAACCCGTCCGCGGAACGGCCAGCGGTGGTCCAGGTCAACCGAGATCGCGTCCGGGGCGTCCACCCGCCACGGCCGGTCGAGGACGACGCCGTGCAGGGCGTGCGGCGGCGCGGCGAGCGGCAGCTGGTGCGTCGCGCCGGCGAAGGCGAACCGCCCGTGGCGGATGCGGCCGGCCCACGGGGCCATGGGGTAGGCGCCCCAGAGGAACGCGCCCAGCGGGTGGCCGGTGACCAGGACCTCGCGCCCGCTGATCGATACCGAGCCGATGCGCCCGCCGTGCTCGGGGCGGACGACGACACGCGCGCCGCCGGCCCGCAGGTCCAGGACCGCCTCGCCCGGGACGACGGGTGTCGGCGCGAACCCCTCAGGCTCGCTCGCCCGCTGGCGGTCAGCCCGGGATTCGGTCACGAGCCACTGCCGTCCAGCGCCGCCGCCTCCACGCACTGCGCCACGATCCCCAGCCGCTCGAGGCGGTCGAACGTGGCGCGCCGGCGAACGGTCCACGCGGCGAGCTCCAGGCCCGCCATCCGAACGCGCCGCGCGGAGGCCGGCGTGATCTCGCCCCACAGGACCGAGATCCCCGAGCAGCCCAGGCCCAGCGCGAGCGAGAGCGTCGCCGGCGAGAGGTCCTCGGCGTTGAGCCAGCGCGTCCAGCCGGGCAGGCGGTCGGCCATCGCGGCCAGGCTCGGCGGGTCGAACGAGGAGATCACCGCCCGCGCTCCGGCCTCGCCCCGGGCCGCCCGCAGGACGGCTGCCGTCGCGTCACCGTGCGCCTCGCCCTTGAGCTCGACGTCGAGGAACGGGTCCGGCCCGAGCGTCGCGAGCGTCCTGGCCAGCGTCGGCACGCCCGCGGCCTCCAGCTCGGCCGCGTCGAGCGCGTCCACCCTCTCCGGGCGGCCCTGAACGCGGGCCAGCGTGTCGTCGTGGAGGATCACCGGCACGCCGTCGCGGGACAGCTGGACGTCGAACTCCACCCCGTCGCAGGCGGGCCCGCGCAGCGCGGCTGCGAAGGCCGCCAGCGTGTTCTCGGGCGCGAGCCGCCAGTCGCCCCGGTGCGCCAGGCGCAGGGATCGCGAGCCGCCGGCGCCGCTCATGCCGCGCCCGCCACGCGCACGTGCGCCGCGATGCCGACGTGGTCCGACGGGTAGAGCGTGGGATCCGAGGCGTCGGCCCGGTCGAACACGAGCCGCGCGTCCTCCGCCTCGACCGCCCCGCGCAGCCAGATGTAGTCGAGGCAGTCCGGGTCGCCGTCGGTGTCCATGGCAGGCGCCTGCAGCCCCGACGGCCAGGTGACCGACGGCTCGCGTCCGTTGGCCTCCAGGTACGCGGACCGGAAGCCGGCCGCGCCCAGGCGAGCGTAGGCGGGCTCGCCCGGATCGGCGTTGAAGTCGCCGACGAGAATCAGCGCCTCGTGCTCGGGCGAGCGGTCGAGCCAGTCCAGCAGCTGCTCGGCCTGACCCAAGCGTTCCGCGTGCGCCTGCGGCGGATGGTGGAGGTGGGTGACCGCGAACAGCAGGCGGACGCCGCCCGGCAGCGCCACGCGGACCCGGTGGGCGGAGCGTGTCAGGCCCAGGTCGAGCCGTTCGTACGCGTCGGTGGGCAAGTGCTCGCGGATCAGCATCGAGTTGCCGTACTCGGGCCGGCCAGCCCAGCCGCGAATCGCGGCATAGCGCGCCTCGCCCGCCGCCCCGAGGAGGCGGTCCTGCTGCATGGGGTAGACGACCTCCTGAAGGCCCATCAGGTCCGGCTGGAGCGCCGCCATGTCGGCCAAGAGCAGCGGGAGCCGCTCAGGCCACCGGTCAGCGAGGTTGAGGATGTTGAGCGTCGCGACGAGCAGGCGGTCCACTCGGGGGGTCCCTCCTTCGGCTGGGCTACGTGGCGGCGGGGGCGTCTTCGGCCGGGCGGTCCTGCTCGACGCCGACGGGCAGCCGGGCGGGGAGCAAGAACCAGAACGTCGAGCCGCGGCCCTCCTCGGACTCGACGCCGATGGTGCCACCGTGGGCGGCCACGATGTGGCGCGAGATCGCGAGCCCGAGGCCCGTGCCGCCACCCCGCACGCGGGCCCGGTCGGCCTTGTAGAACCGCTCGAAGATGCGCGGACGGTCCACTCGGCTGATCCCGATGCCGTGGTCCACCACCTCCACCCGCACGCCGTCACCGTCTGGGCTGACGCGGATGACCACGTCGCCGCCGTCGGGGCTGAACTTCACGGCGTTGTGGACGAGGTTCACCAGCACCTGGCCGAGGCGCTGCTCGTCGGCCCTGATGACGGGCGCCGTGGGGTCGGCGTCCACCGCGATGCGAACGCCGCCGCGCTCGGCGAACAGCCGGAGCCGGTCGGCGGACAGCTCTGCCAGCCGGCACAGGTCCACGTCGTCCTCCGGGACGATGGGGCTCCCGCCCTCGATGCGCGCGAGGTCCAGGATCTCCGCGACCATCTGGGCGAGGTGCCCGGTCTCCACCTCGATCTTGGCGATGCGGTCGCGGAGGCGCTCCGGCACGCCCTCGGCGGCGGCCTCCCGAGTTGCCGTCTCCGCGAGGAGGCTGACCGTGGAGATGGGGGTCCGTAGCTCGTGCGACAGGTTGTCGATGAACTCGGTTCGGATCTGGCGGAGGCGGCGCAGCTCCGAGACGTCCTCGAGGGTGACGACGAGTTCCCCGTCGTCGGTTGGTGCCGCGCGCACGATGACCGTCCGCGACTCGCCCGCGCCGACGCGGGCTTCCATCGTCCCGCCGCCGTCGTCGAGGAACCGCTCGACGCGCAGGTCGAGGAAGGTCTCCATGACGCTGCGGCCGAGGAGCCGCCCGGGGGCGACGTCGAGCAGGGCGTGGGCGCGGGGGTTGGCACCGCTGACGCGCCGGGCCGCGTTGAAGCGGAGGACGCCGACCGGCAGCAGGTCGTCCAAGGGGTCACGCGGGGTGGCGCGGGCGGGCTCGGGATCCATCGCGCACAGGGTTGCACAGGCGAGTTGACCGCGCGTTGGCGTTAGCGGGCCCGGCGCACCTCGGGACCGTTCTCGGCCGCGCCAGGGGCGTCGGGCGCGCCGAGCGAGGCGACCGCCGTGAACGCGGCCGCGATCCGGGCGTGGGCGCCGGGCGGGTAGGCATGGCGCAGCGCGGTGGCATAGCCGAGCCTCGCCGCGAGCCGTCGCGCCCGTGCGGCCGAGCTGGCCGGCAGCGCAGCCGAGGGCATCGCCGCCGCCGCGTCCCGGGCCGCCAGCTCGGCGGAGATGCGCAGCGCCTCGTCCTCCTCGCGGTCGAGGGCGTCGGGCCAGGGCCGCTGGGATGCGTCCACGCCGACCGAGGCCCGCAGGAACGCGGCGACCTCGTCCGGGCCCCAGGCTCGGACCCGCTCCAGCAGCGCCATGACCGCCGCGCCGTTGGGTCCGTAGCGAGGCTGGTCCACGCTCGCGTCCCAGGCGCGGAGCGAGCGCTCTCGGGCGCGCTCGCGGAACGGCTCCGCGAGCAGGTCGTCGAGGAACGGCGCCAGGACCACCTCCGAGGCGGCGGCCAGCAGCCCCTCGCGCAGTCCGGTCTCGGCCCATCTCGCGGGCGGCACCCGCGACCCGAGCGCCACCTCGCTCGCGGCGAACGTCTCGCGGGCCTCGGGCGTGAGGAACCGCCGCACGGTGGCGAGGAACGCGATCGGCGGCGGCTCCGCCGCGGCGAGGCGGTCCAGCTCGTCGGGCGTCAGGCGCTCCACGCGGGCGAGGAACCGGGCCAGCCGCTCCTCGGGCCTGCCGCTGACGAGATCGGTTCGCCTCGGGCCGGCCGGGCGCCGGGGCCGGGCGGACGCCGGGCGTCGCCACGGGGCATGCGCCATACGGCCGCCCCGACCCTGCGGGGCGCCTGCCGAGCGCGCCGCCACGCCCGGCGGCACGCCTGCCCGGTCCGCGTCGTACCGAGCGCGGAGGCCCGCGTCCGACAGCCAGTCGTGGGCGACGTTGATCCGCTTGGCGCGCTCGAGCGCGTCGGCGCCGTCGCCCGCGACGTCCGGGTGGTGCTTGCGCAGCAGCGCCCGCCAGGCCACCTCGATCGCCTCGGGCGAGGCGTCGTGGCCCACCTCGAGCCGGGCGTAGAGGTCGTCGTCGGGGACGAGCGGCGCGGGCACCTGCCTCCCTCGCAGCGCCGATCGGCGGGGTCGGGCCTCAGGCCGGCGTGGCCGCCCGGCCCTCGAGGAACTCGGTGACGCGCTCGATCGACTGGACCGAACGGGCACCGGTGGCGCGCTCGGTGACCTCGACGCCGCCGCTGGCCAGGGAGCGCGGGCTCACCGTGAGCAGCCACGGCATGCCCAACAGCTCCGCGTCCGTGAACTTGACGCCGGGCGAGTCGTCGCGGTCGTCGAACAGGATCTGGCGCGCGTCCCCGGCGGCCGCGGCGACCGCGTAGAGCTGCTCCGCCACCTCAGTCACCCTGGGGTCCTTGTTCGCCCCGATCGCGACGAGGTGGGCGGGGTACGGCGCCACCTCGGCCGGCCACACGATGCCCTTCTCGTCGTGGTGGGCCTCCACGATGCACGCCACGTTGCGCCCCAGGCCGATGCCGTAGGAGCCCATGACGATCGGGTGGCGCTCGCCGTCCTCGCCCAGGTACTCGGCGCCCAGCGCCTTGGTGTACTTGGTGCCGAGCTTGAAGATGTTCCCGATCTCGATCCCGTTGCGCAGGATGACGGGCCCGCCGCACTTGGGGCAGGCGTCGCCCTCACGGACGTTGGAGATGTCGGCGACGAGGTCGGCCTGGTAGTCGCGGCCGAGGTTGGTGTTTCGGATGTGGTAGCCCGGCTTGTTGGCGCCCGCGACCAGGTTGGGCGACTGGGCGACGAGCGAGTCCACGACCACGACGGCGTCGCGCGAGCCGATGGGGCTGCCGTAGCCGGCCTGCATGCCCCGGGCGATGATCTCCTCGACCTGCGCCGGGCGGATGCCGCCCTTCGCCTGGACCGCATTCACCAGCTTGGTCTCGTTGACGTCGTGGTCGCCGCGGACGATGGCCACGATGAAGCGGCCGTCGCCGGCGACGACGAAGAATGCCTTCGCGGTCCGCGAGGCGGGCACGCCGAGGAACGACGCCAGCGCGTCGATCGTGGTGGCGTCCGGCGTGTGAACCTCCTCCAACGGGAGCAGGGCCTCCGCCTCGGGGGCGGGCGTCGTCGAGGGCGCCACCTGGCGGTTCGCGGCATAGCCGCAGGCCTCGCACAGCACCAGCACGTCCTCGCCCGCGGGGTTGAGGAACATGAACTCGTGGGCCAGGCTGCCGCCCATCATGCCCACGTCCGAGCTGACCGGGATGGCCTTGAGGCCCAGGCGCTCGAAGATGCGCGTGTACGCGCGATGGTGGGCCCAGTAGTTGACGTCCAGGCCGGCCTCGTCGCGATCGCAGCTGTACGAGTCCTTCATGACGAACTCGCGCACGCGGATCAGGCCGCCGCGGCTCCGGGGCTCGTCGCGGAACTTGGTCTGGAAGTGGTAGACGATGAACGGCAGCTGGCGATAGCTGCGCACGATGTCGCGCAGCAGGTCGGCCACGACCTCCTCGTGCGTCATGGCGAGCACCATGTCGCGGTCGCCGCGGTCCTTGAAACGCGCCATCTCCGGACCGATCGCGTCGTAGCGCCCGGTCTCGCGCCAGAGGTCCGCCGGGTGGACCACCGGCATCTCCATCTCCTGGCCGCCGATGGCGTTGAGCTCCTCGCGGATCACCTGCTCCACCCGCTTGCTCACCCGGAACCCGAGCGGCAGCAGCGAGTAGATGCCGGCACCCAGCTGGCGCACGTAGCCTGCCCGCAGCAGCAGCCGATGCGACGGCATCTCCGCGTCGGCGGGATCGTCGCGGAGCGTGGTGAAGAACAGGTTGGACAGGCGCATGGGCGAAGGATACCGGGCCGGCGGGCGCGCGGTCGCGACCCTCCCCGGGCGCGGCCGGGCTGACGCTCGCGTCGCGTGTCGCTCGCGCCGGCGAAGTTGACCAATCGTTAACATCGGCCGGCGCCACCCGCCCCGTATGCTCGCCCCGCGCCCGCCCGTCACGCTGGCCCCGAGGTGCCCAAGCCATCGACCACGTCACGCTGCTCCTGGCCGCCGTCGTCGTCCTGGCGGTGGCGTTCGACTTCAGCAACGGCTTCCACGACACCGCGAACGCCATCGCCACGTCGGTGGCGACGAGGGCCCTCCGCCCGCAGCACGCGCTGCTCATGGCCGCCGCGTTCAACTTCATCGGCGCCTTCGCCGGGACGGCCGTGGCCAAGACCATCGGCGCGGGGCTCGTGGACGAGAAGACGACGTCGCAGGTGATCGTGGCGTCGGCGCTGCTCGGCGCGATCGCCTGGAACCTCATCACGTGGTGGTCGGGCCTGCCCAGCTCGTCCAGCCACGCGCTCATCGGCGGACTGCTGGGCGCGACCATCGTGGCGGTCGGCAGCGGCTCGGTGAAGTGGTCGGGCGTCTGGGACAAGGTGGTCGTGCCGCTGATCAGCTCGCCGCTGATCGGGTTCGCCGGCGCCTTCGTGCTGATGCTCGGCCTGACCTGGCTGTTCCGCAACACCGCGCGCAAGCCGCTCGGCCGGGCGTTCAAGCGCCTGCAGGTCCTGTCGGCGGGCTACATGGCGTTCGCGCACGGCAGCAACGACGCGCAAAAGACCATGGGCATCGTGACCCTGGCCCTGTTCTCCGCGGGCGTGATCCCCACCACGGACGTCCCGGTCTGGGTGATCGCGATGGCCGCCACCGCGATGTCGCTGGGCACCGCCATCGGCGGCTGGCGGATCATGCACACCATGGGCCATCGCGTGGTGGAGCTCGAGCCCATCCACGGGTTCGCGGCCGAGACCACCGCCGCCACGGTCATCATGGGCGCCGCCCACCTGGGCATGCCGGTCTCGACGACGCACGTCATCGCCAGCGCGATCATGGGCGTGGGCGCGAGCAAGGGCACCCGAGGGGTCCGCTGGGGCGTCGCCCGCCAGATCCTGATCGCCTGGGTCCTCACGCTGCCGGCTGCTGGCGCCATCGGCGCCGTGGCCTGGGTGGTGCTCGAGTCACTCACCAAGACAGTCGGGCTGTCGTGACCCGCCGCAGCGCACCGGCCCGCGGCCACGCTCCCCAGCGCACCCCGCCCCGCTCCCCCGCCGTCCGCCAGCCCGCCACCGGAGGCACGCCATGGTCCGCCTGATCCCCCGCGACGAGAAGTTCTTCGGCCTGTTCGTCGAGGACGGCGACCTCATCCTCGAGGCGGCGCGCAAGCTCGAGGACCTCGTGGCGAGCTATGACCGGCTGGAGGAACGCATCGCCGAGATCCACGCGATCGAGAAGAAGGGCGACGCCATCGACGGCGAGGTGATCCTGCGTCTCGAGCGCTCGTTCACCACGCCGTTCGAGCGCGAGGACATGCACGAGCTCGTCAACCACCTCGACGACGTCCTCGACGGGATCTACGGGGCCGCCGAAACGTTCCACATCTACGGGATCACGACCCCCACCGACGAGGCGCGCCAGATGGTGGGGATCATCGCCGCCCAGGCGGGGCAGCTGCGCGAGGCGCTCGGCAAGCTCGAGAGCGGCAAGGACATCACGCGGCACCTGCGAACCGTGCAGGAGCTCGAGTCCAAGGCCGATCAGCTCTCGCGCGCCGCGATCGGGCGGCTGTTCAGAGGCGACATCGAGACGCTCGAGGTGATCCGGCTGCGCGAGGTCTACAACGAGCTCGAGGAGACGATCGACGCGGCCGAGGACGCGGCTGACACGATCGAGCGGATCCTGGCGACCGTCTAGCGCTCCCGGCCGGGCTCGGCGGCCGGCATCCTCGCAGACGCACCCCAGCGGGCTCGGCGGCCGGCGGCCTCGCAGACGCACCCCCAGTGGGCCGGACGCTCCCCGGCGTTAGCAAGTCTTTGGTCCTGCCGTCCTTGGCCGGTCCGCGCCGACGGTAACCCTCACCCATGCCTGAGGCGACTGCTAGAGGCGACCCGGCCGCGGCGGCCCATCAGCAATTCCTACCAGGCATCGGCGAGGGCCGAGGGTTGCGAAACGACCGGCTTGGGGCTGACCGGGCGCGGGCTCCGATCACTACCAGTCGCCGTGGGCATAGCTGATGGACCCGAGGCCGGGCAGGACGCGTGGCGCCAAGGGCGGGCGGGACGCGTGGCGCCGAGGGCTGGGGCGCGGCGACACGA
>JAKAHL010000261.1 GCA_021815005.1 Chloroflexota bacterium | reverse complement strand
GACGACGGCCGCCACCGGGTCCGGGCGATCGGGATCGGGCGACCACGCCGCATGGGCGCTGCGCGGGACGGCCTCCCTCGCCGCGCGGCCGGCGGCCTCGCGAGCCTCCGCCGGCAGGCGGTCGTCGGCAGCCGCCGCACGAGCTTCGCCGGCGCGCCTGCGCCTCCCCCCGGCCTCCGTCCCGTCCCGTCCCGTCCCGACCACCGGCCACCTCCTGCGCCGCGATTGTCCGCCATCGCGGCGAACCCGGCGCGCCCCCCGGATCCGTGGGTGCGAGCCGGGTTCGTATACTCCAGCCGCGGCGGGCTCGTCGCTCGCATCGCCCGCCGCCGCACCCGGGGAGGGACCGTGGGTACCACCGCCGCCACGCACGCCCGCACGCCGGCACGGCCAACGCGCCGGCACCCGAGGCCCATCCTCGGCGGGCTGCTGCCCCTCGACCGGGCCCTGCTGCCGCGCGAGATCGTCGCCGGCGCCACGCTGGCCGCGCTCGCCATCCCCGAGGTCATGGGCTACACCAAGATCGCGGGCACCCCCGTGGTGACCGGCCTGTACACGCTGCTGCTGCCGGTGCTGGCGTTCGCGATCTTCGGCTCGTCGCGGCACCTGGTGGTGGGCGCCGACTCCGCGACCGCGGCGATCCTCGCCATCGGTATTGGGGGCATGGCCGCGGCCGGCTCGACCCAGTACGTGGAGCTGGCCTCGCTGGCCGCGCTGATGTGCGCGGCCCTGCTGCTCGCCGCGCGGCTGCTGCGCCTCGGGTTCATCGCCAACTTCCTCTCGCGCAGCGTTCTGGTGGGGTTCCTGACCGGGGTGGGCGTGCAGGTGGCCCTGGACGAGATCGCCGGCATGTTCGGGGTAGCCAAGGGATCCGGGGGCACGCTGGACAAGCTCGCCCACGCCCTGTCCGAGATCGCCGCCGGCCACACGAGCGTCCCCACCCTCGCGGTGACTGTCGCGGTCCTGGTGGTGGTGGTCGGGCTGGGCCGCGTCAGCGGGCGGATCCCGGGCGCGCTGATCGCCGTGGCCGGCGCGATCGTCGCGAGCGCGGTGCTGGACCTCGGCTCGCGCGGCGTGGCGCTGCTAGGCCCGGTGCCGGCCGGCCTGCCGTCGATCGGCCTGCCCGCGGACGTGCTCACGCCCGATCGCATCTCGGCGCTGCTGCCCACCGCGATCTCGATGTTCGCGGTGATCCTCGCCCAGAGCGCGGCCACCTCGCGCGCGTACGCCGCCCGCTACGACGACTCCTTCGACGAGAACGTGGACCTGGTGGGCCTCGCGCTCGCCAATGTGGGGGCGGCCGTCTCGGGCACCTTCGTGGTGAACGGCAGCCCGACCAAGACCGAGATGGTGGACAGCGCGGGCGGCCGCAGCCAGGTGGCGCAGCTGACGGCGGGCGTGATCGTCGTGGCCGTGCTGCTGTTCCTCACCGGCCCCCTCGCGTCGATGCCCAACGCGGTGCTGTCGGCGGTGGTGTTCCTGATCGGCGTGCGGCTGATCGACTACCGGCACCTGGCCACCATCGCCCGGCTGCGGCCCGGCGAGCTGGCCGTGGCCCTGCTGACCGCGACCACGGTCGTGGTGGTGGGGGTGGAGCAGGGCATCTTCCTGGCGATGGCCCTGTCGGTGGTGGAGCACCTCTACCACTCGTACCGCCCGTACGACGCGATCCTCACGCTCACGCCCGAGGGGCACGTCCGCTACGCCCCGACGAGCGCGCCGGTCCAGGCCGCGCCGGGCCTGATCGTGTACCGGTTCGGGGCCACGCTCTACTACGCCAACGCGTCGCTGTTCAGCGAGGAGGCGTTCGACCTGTTCGAGACCGCCGACCCCCCGCTGCGCTGGCTGTGCCTGGCGGCCGGCGCCGTGTTCGACGTGGACTACACCGGCGCGGACGCCATCCGCCAGCTCCACGGCGAGCTGGGGCGCGCTGGCGTGCAGCTCCTCGCCTGCGACCTCTCGCCCTCGGTGCGCGCCCAGTTCGACGCCTACGGGCTCACGGCGCTCATCGGCCCCGACAACCTGCTCGACGACGTGCACACCGTCGTCGAGCGGTGCTCGGCGGCGGCAGCGGCGTCGGCACCGGCGCCGGCAGGATGAGTCGCGGGATCGCGCGGCCCGGCCGCCCGGGCCGCCGCAGCGCTGGCGATCCGCGGGCCCTCGGTTCGCCGCGGGTCGCCGGGTCCGGGCCCATTCGCTGCCTGCCGCCGGCGATCCGTGCGATCCTCATGGCTGGTGGGCCTCCGCACAACCAGGGGTGAGACGCGATGCACGTCGGGCTGATGGTGCCCCAGGGCTGGAAGGGCGAGTACGACGGCTGGGACCCGGCCGCGGCATGGGCGCGCAGCGTCGATCTCGCGCAGCACGCCGAGTCGCTCGGCTTCGAGAGCCTGTTCGTCTTCGACCACTTCCACACCGTGCCCGAGCCGACCGACGAGATCACGTTCGAGTCGTTCTCGATGCTCTCGGCGCTGGCGATGGCGACGCGGCGGGTTCGGCTGGGCCACATGGTGGTCTGCACCGGGTTCCGCAACCCGGGTCTCACGGCCAAGCTCGCATCCACAATCGACGTCATCTCCGGCGGCCGCTTCGAGCTCGGGATCGGCGCCGGCTGGAAGGAAGACGAGTGGCTGGCCTACGGGTACGGCTTCCCGTCCACGGGCGAGCGGCTGGCGCAGTTCGCGGACCACCTCGAGGTGATCACCCGGATGCTCGGGCCCGGGCACGCCACCTACGAGGGGAGGTACGCACGCGTGGCCGATGCGGTCAACGTGCCCAAGGGGGTCCAGCGCCACATCCCGGTCATCGTGGGTGGCAACGGGCGCGACAAGACCGCGGGCCTCGCGGTCCGCTTCGCCGACGAGCTCAACTTCGTGTTCCTGGGTCCCGGCGAGGTGAAGGAGCGCATCGCCGGGGTGCGCGGCAAGTGCGAGGCGGCCGGGCGCGACCCGGCCACGCTGCGGTTCTCCCTCTACACCCGCGACGAAGCGATGCAGCCCGTGGGCCAGGAGCGCGTGGACTACCTGGGCTCGCTGCTCGACTCCGGGCTGGCACGGATGGTCTGCTTCCCGGGCCGCTGGGACCCCACCACCGACGGCCAGGCGAAGTTCGCCGAGGACTGCCGGGCCGCCGGGCTGACGCTGGCGAGCTGACCGCTCAGGGCCTGGGCCGAGAACCCGTGATGGCGCCGGTCCGCCCCGGGCGTCGCGGCCGCGCTCACGGCATCGCCTGCCCCGGGGCGGGCTCGTCGTCGGGCTCGGCCGGGTCCGGCCCGCCGCCCCGCTCCA
>JAKAHL010000260.1 GCA_021815005.1 Chloroflexota bacterium | reverse complement strand
CGCCGAGGAGACCGAGACCGACCTGTTCGGTGAGCAGGCGGTGCTCTGCGGCGGCGTCTCCAACCTGGTCAAGAACGGGTTCGAGACGCTCGTGGAGGCCGGCTACCAGCCCGAGCTGGCGTACTTCGAGGTCATGCACGAGCTGAAGCTCATCGTGGACCTGATGTACCGCGGCGGGCTCAACTTCATGCGCTTCAGCGTGAGCGACACCGCCGAGTACGGCGACTACGTCTCTGGTCCCCGGATCGTGGACGGGCACGTGCGCGAGACGATGCGCCAGGTGCTGACGGAGATCCAGGACGGCACCTTCGCGAAGCGCTGGATCGCCGAGAACGATGCCGGCCGCCCGGAGTTCAACCGGCTGCGGCGGCAGGACCAGGATCACCTGATCGAGCGGGTCGGGGCCGACCTGCGCTCGAAGATGCGCTGGCTGAACCCGGTGGAGGTGCGTCCGGAGCAGGCGCAGGCCTCGGCCGAGCGCCCGCGCGGGGATGGCGCACGATGAACGGGCCGGCAGGCTCCCGAGTACCGGCAGGCTCCCCAGTACCGGGCGGTGCGCCGGTGTCCGCGAGTTTCCCGGCCACGGCCGGCTCCCCGGCGCCGGGCCGCGTGGAGCCCGGCCGCGTGCGCATCTTCGACACCACGTTGCGCGACGGCGAGCAGGCACCCGGCGCGGGGCTCACCGTCGCCGAGAAGCTGGAGGTCGCGCGCGCGCTGGTCCGCCTCGACGTCGACGTGATCGAGGCCGGGTTCCCCGCCTCGTCCCCGGGTGACTTCGAGGCGGTCAACCGGATCGCGAAGGAGACGAAGGGCGTCGCGGTGGCCGCGCTGGCACGCTGCCGCGAGGGCGACCCGCAGCGCGCCGTGGAGGCGATCCGCGTCGCCGAACGGCCCCACCTGCACGTGTTCATCGCCACCAGCGACATCCACCTGAAGCACAAGCTGCGCATGACGCGGGAGGAGGCCCTGGAGGCCTCGGTCAGGTGGGTCCGCTACGGCCGGGAGGCGCTGGGCCGCGACGCCGAGATCGAGTTCAGCGCCGAGGACGCCAGCCGCACCGATCCCGAGTTCCTGCTTCGGGTCTACGAGGCGGTGGTGGACGCCGGCGCGACCACCGTCAACATCCCCGACACCGTCGGGTACGCCATCCCCGCGGAGTTCGGCGTGCTGGTCGGCCGCGTGGTCGACCTGGTCGGGAACGACGCCGTGGTCAGCGTCCACTGCCACAACGACCTTGGCCTCGCCACCGCCAACACGCTGGCCGCGGTCCAGGCAGGCGCGCGCCAGCTCGAGGTCACCGTCAACGGGCTGGGCGAACGGGCCGGGAACGCCTCCCTCGAGGAGGTGGTGATGGGCCTCCGGACGCGGCCCACCCAGTTCCCCGGGCTGGCGAGCCGGGTGCAGACCGACCAGATCATGAACGCCAGCCGGCTGGTCAGCTACCTGACCGGGTTCGTCGTGCAGCCCAACAAGGCGATCGTGGGCGGCAACGCGTTCGCGCACGAGTCGGGCATCCACCAGGACGGCGTGATCAAGAACCCGCTGACCTACGAGATCATGACCCCGCAGTCGGTCGGGCTGGCCGGCAGCACGCTCTCGATCGGCAAGCTCTCCGGCCGGCGCGGCCTCCAGGGCAAGCTCCGCGAGCTCGGCTTCGAGCTGGAAGGCGAGGCGCTCGACGCGGTGTACCGCGAGGCGATCGCGCTGGCCGACGCCAAGAAGGAGGTCACCGACGCCGACCTGCTGGCCATCGTGGGCCAGCACGCGTCGGAGGTGGGCGACGGGATCGCGCTGGACGGCTGGAGCGTCACGAGCTCACACGGCGGGCGCTCCACCGGGAGCGTGAAGCTCGCCGTGGGCGAGGAGACGCGCGAGGCCGAGGCGACCGGGAACGGTCCGGTCGACGCGCTGTACCGCGCCGTCGACGAGGCGCTCGAGCCGATCGTGGGCTGGCGGCTGGTGCTCGACGAGTACGAGATCCGCGCGGTCACGGCGGGCGAGGACGCCCAGGGCAACGCGCTCGTGCGCTGCCATCGCTCGACCGACGCCGCGCAGCCGCCGCTGATTGCCACCGGCCACGGTCTCTCCACCAACATCATCGAGTCCTCGCTGGAGGCCTACGTGACGGCGGCCAACAAGCTGCACGCCGCGGCCACGGCCGCCGCGGCGGGCGGTGAGGCGGGCGCGGCCGAGGCCCGTGGCGCGACCGCGGGACGGCTGCCATGAGCGAGGTCACGTACCGGATCGCCGCCATCCCCGGCGACGGGATCGGACCGGAGGTGGTGGCGGCTGGCCGCCGCGTCCTGGATGCCGCCGCGGCCCGCTTCGGGTTCGCGCTCGCGTGGCGGGAGCTCGTGGTGGGCGGCGCAGCCATCGACGCGTACGGCGTGCCGATCCGCGACGCCGACCTTGAGGCGTGCCGCGAGTCGGACGCGGTCTTTCTCGGCGCCGTGGGTGGCCCGCGCTGGGACGACCCGAACGCTGCGGTGCGCCCCGAGCAGGCACTGTTCGCGCTGCGCGGCGGCCTCGAGCTGTTCGCGAACCTGCGGCCCGTGACGGCCGAGCCGTCCCTGGTGGACGCCTCGACGCTGCGCCCGGAGGTCGTGCGCGGCGTCGACGTGCTCATCGTCCGGGAGCTGACCGGCGGCCTGTACTTCGGACGCCCGTCGGAGGAGCGGCGCACGCCCGAGGGGCGGGTCGCGGTCGACACGCTCTGGTACACCGAGCAGGAGATCCGGCGCGTGGTGCGCCTGGCGTTCGAGCTGGCCCGCGGACGCCGGAAGCGCCTCACCAGCGTGGACAAGGCCAACGTCCTGGCGTCCAGCCGGCTCTGGCGCAAGGTGGTCGAGGAGGTGGCGCCGGAGTTCCCGGACGTGACCTTCGAGCACCGCCTGGTCGACGCGGCCGCCATGATGCTGATCCGGGATCCCGGGTCGTTCGACGTGCTCGTCACCGAGAACCTGTTCGGTGACATCCTGTCCGACGAGGCGGCCATGCTGACCGGGTCGCTGGGCATGCTGCCCTCCGCCTCGGTCGGGGCGCGGCGAACCGCGCACGGGCTGCACGGCCTGTACGAGCCGATCCACGGGTCCGCGCCGGACATCGCGGGCCGGGACAGGGCCAACCCGATCGCGGCGATCCTGTCGGGCGCGATGCTGCTGCGCTGGTCGCTGGGCCGGGCGGACGCCGCCGGCGCGATCGAGTCGGCGGTGCGCTCGGCACTCGGCGACGGCCTGCGCACGACCGACCTGGCCGGCGTGGGCGCCGGAGCCCGGCAGGTACGGGTGCTGG
>JAKAHL010000259.1 GCA_021815005.1 Chloroflexota bacterium | reverse complement strand
GTTGGGGAGCACCACCGAGAGGCTCGAGTGCGCGTCGTGGGCGAGCGTCCGGAGGGACAGCTCGAACACGATGATCCCCTTGCCCCCGCCGACGATCCGCGGGCGCCCGGCCAGGTCCATCTCGCCGCCCTCGATCAGCGCGGCGTCTGCCTCGCGCAGCCGGGGCTCGAGGTCCAGGAGCGCGTCCAGCGCGACCGAGCCCGTCTCCTCCTGGCCCTCCACCAGGAAGCGGACCCGGCAGGGGAGCGGGCCGACCGCGTCGCGGTACGCCTCCAGCGCCCACAGGCGTGGCAGGAGCTCGCCCTTGTTGTCGGTGGCGCCGCGCGCCCAGACGCGCCCGTCGCGAACCGCGGGCGCGTACGGCGGCGTCGTCCACAGCTCGAGCGGGGCCGCCGGCTGCACGTCGTAGTGCCCGACGACGGTCAGCGTTCGCGGCCCGTCGCCCAGCTCGCCCACCACCAGCGGCGGCGCCCCGTCCACCTCGTGGACCGCCACGGTGGCCCCGGCGGCGGCGAGTCGGTCCCGGGTCCAGTCGGCGGCGGCGCGCAGGGCCCCGGCGTCACCGCCCTCGGACGGGATCGCGAGGTAGTCCACGAGCTCGCGCGTCCACTGCGGGAGACGCGCCCGGACCAGCGCGTCGAAGGCGGGCCAGTCGGGACGGGCGGCGACGGGGTTGCTCATCGAGTGACGGCCCTCCGGGTCACGCTCGCCTGCGCTCGAGGTCGAGGAACGGCAGGCTCACCACGGTCGCGCCCACGCGGCCGCGACGGCCCTCGACGGTCCACTCCACCGCCAGGCCCGTGCCGACGCGCTCGTGGCGCGGGTCCACGGTCGCGAGCGCGAGGGCCTGCTTGAGGATCGGGCTCCAGCCGTGCGAGGTGGCCTTGCCGACCTGCCGGCCCTCCGCGAACACCGGGACGGGCGAGCGGTCCACGGTGGGGGAGATGGCCGGCGGCAGGCCCTGCTCGTCGAACAGCGCCTCGATGCCGTGCCAGTCGAGCTGCAGGCCCACCAGGCGGCGCGGCGGCCCGCCGGCCGCCACCTCGGCCTGCAGCGCCCGCCGCCCGACAAAGTCGCCCTTGTCGAACGAGACGAGCCTGCCGAGGCCGATCTCGAAGGGGCTGTAGCTCTGGGCCGGGCTCATGGCATGGCGGGCCGAGGTGTAGTCCACCTCGAGCATGACGAGCCCGGCCTCGAGCCGCGCGACGTCGAGCGCGAGCATGCCGGCGGGCCGGATCGCCCATGCCCGCCCAACCCCGATCAGGCGATCCCAGACGGCCTCAGCACCCTCGGCCGGGACCCACAGCTCGTAGCCCAGGTCGCCGGTGTAGCCCGTGCGGCTGACGTCCACCGCGACGCCCGCGATGGTGGCGGCCCGGCGGCGGAAGTACCGCAGGTCTCCCCACGACTCGCTGGTGGCGGTCTCCAGCACGGCGCGGCTGAACGGCCCCTGCAGCGCGAGCGCGGCCACGGTCTCCGACTCGTCCTCGATCCGCACGTCCAGGCCGGCCGCGTTGCGCGTCAGCCAGCGGTACTGCGGGTCGGCGGCGGTCCAGCGGATCTCCTCCTCGCCAACCCGGTGCACCGTGCCGTCGTCGATGACCTTGCCGTGCTCGTCGCACCATGGCGTGTAGTAGACGTGGCCCACCCCGAGTTTGGTGGCGTCGCGGGTGATCACGCGGTCCACCAGGGCGAGCGCGTCGGGGCCGGTGACCCGGTACTTGAACAGCGGGCTGACGTCGATGAGGGCGGCCGCCTCGCGGATGGCGTTGTACTCGATGTCGTGGGAGTCCGCGTAGGCCGACGACGCCCAGTAGCCGGACCACTCGCGCCACTGCATCTTGCGGTTGAGGGACGCGGTCCGGGTGTGGAAGGGGGTGCCGACGCTCACGCGCATCCTCCAGCTCGCTTTACCGTCGCAGTATGCATGAACGCTATGCAGGCTGGATCGCGAGGCCCGTTCGGCCGCCGGCCGCCGGGAGCGCCTGCGTCGCGGAACCGTGGCCACGGGTGCCCGCTCTCCTGCCACGATGGGTGCATGCGCGATGCCCCGAACCCCTTCCTGGGCCACGAGCACCGACGTCCGGATGTCGGCCCGGCCGAGGCGAGCCGGCTGCTCGGCGAGGTGTTCGGCATCGAGGGCGAGCTCGCCGAGCTCGTGAGCCACCAGGACCGCAACTTCCGCGTGACCACGCCGGCGGGCTCGCGGTTCGTGCTCAAGGTCGCGCGCGAGGGGCTGGGGCGCCCTGCCCTCGACGCGGAGAACGCCGCGATGGGCCGAGCGGCCGCCGCGGGCCTGCCGTTCGCGGTTCCCGTCCCGCAGCCGACGCGTGACGGGGCGCTGGTCGCGCGGGTCCGGACGGCGTCGGGCGCCGAGCACGACGTGCGGCTCGTCACCTGGCTCGACGGGGCGCCCGTGGAGCGGGGTTACCTCGCGCCGTCGTTCCTGCGCCTCCACGGCGCCATGGCGGCGGGGATCGCCCTCGCCCTGCGCGGTTTCGACCACCCGGCGCTCGGTCGCGCGCTCCAGTGGGACGTCCGGCACGCCGGGGCGGTGGTCGCGGCACTGGCGCCCTTCGCCTCCACCGGGCCGCGGCGGGAGCTCCTGGAGGCGGCGACAGCCCGAGCCGAGGCGGCGCTCGCGCCGCTCGCGCCCGCTCTTCGCGTCCAGACCGTCCACCAGGACGTCACCGATATCAACACCGTCACCCGGCGCGACCGGTCGGGACGGCCGGTGCCGACCGGGCTGATCGACTTCGGGGACCTGTCGCGGACCTGGCTGGCAGCCGAGCTCGCGGTCACCATGGCAGCGGACGCCTGCCACGCGCTGGGCGCGCCGCTCCAGGCAGCGCGCGAGGTCGCCCGCGGCTTCCTCCCGCTGCTGCCGCTGGCCGAGGCGGAGCTCGCCGCGCTGTGGCCGATGGTCGTGGCGAGGTCGGCGGCCGTGGCGATCAGCGGCGACCAGCAGCTGGCGCTCGACCCGGACAACGCGTACGTGGCGAGCGTCCGGGACGAGGAGTGGGCGGCGCTGGCGGCCGTGGCCTCCGTGCCGTTCCCGCTGGCCGAGGCGGTCTTCCGCGAGGCCGCCGGGCTCCTTCCGGTGCGGGCGCCCGTGATGCGCACGCCGCCGGGCGCGCCCGCGATCCGCATGCCGCCGGGCGCGCCCGCGCCGATCCTGCCCGGCCTGCCGGGCGCGCCCGTGCTCGACCTGTCCACGACGAGCGATTCGCTGCCCGCCTCCGCGACCGGCGACCCGGCCGTGTCGGCGGCGGTGATCCGGGCCGCGGAGATC
>JAKAHL010000258.1 GCA_021815005.1 Chloroflexota bacterium | reverse complement strand
GGCCAAGCAGCCGGGCTTCGGGGACAGGATCGGCCTGTTCGCCGGCATCGACGACGTGCGCTTCAAGCGGGTGGTCGTGCCCGGCGACACCCTGCGCCTCGAGGTCGTGATGGAGAAGCTCGGCAGCCGCTTCGGCAAGGGGCGCGCGGTGGCGACCGTGGACGGCGAGGTGGCCTGCGAGGGCTTGCTGTCGTTCATCATCCCCCCGGCCGGCGTGCTCAAGTGACCCGCATCGCCGTCCTGTCCGACGTCCACGGCAACCTGGCCGCCCTCGAGGCCGTCGTGGCCGAGATCCGCCGCGAGAAGCCCGATGCGGTGCTCGTCGCCGGCGACCTGGTCTTCAACGGCCCCGACCCGAACGGCTGCGTGGACGCGCTCCGTCACCTCGAGGCCGAGGGCGCCCTGATCGTGTCGGGCAACACGGACATCGCCGTGGGCGACTTCGACTACGGGGCCGCCTTCCCGCAGTACCAGAACGGCGTGCCGGAGGCGATCACGGCCGCCGCCGAGTGGGCGCACGACGAGCTGGGCGACGAACAGCTCGGCTGGCTGCGCCGCCTGCCGGCCGAGCGCCGCATCCGCGCCGACGGCGACACCCTGGTGCTGGTCGTGCACGCCTCGCCTGGCTCCCAGACCCGCGGCTTCGACCCCACGCTCGACAACGACGTCGTGTTCGAGCGCGCGGCCGGCACCGACGCCCGGGTGATCTGCGTCGGCCACACGCACCTGCCGGGCGTTCGCGACCTGGGATGGAAGGTGATCGTCAACGACGGCTCCGCGGGCTACGCGTTCGACGGCGACCCGACGGCCTCGTGGGCGATGGTCACCGTCGCCGACGGGCAGGTGGACGCGGTGATCCGCAGGACGCCCTTCGACGCGCTGTCGGTCGCCGGCGCGATCTCTGCCCGCGGCCTGCCGGGCGACGTGTACCGGGCGGCTACGGTGCGCACCGGGAAGCTCGTCCGATGAGCTGGGGCTGGCCGGAGCAGCCGCGGCGGGTGGTCGTCACCGGTATGGGCATGGTGACCGCGCTCGGCAACGACGTGGCCGCCACTTGGGACGGCCTCGTCGCCGGCCGGTCCGGCGTGGACCTCGTCCACTCGTTCGACACCTCGCGCCTCTCCGTGCGCATCGCGGCCGAGGCGCGGACCTTCGACCCGTCGTCCATCCTCGACCGCAAGGACGTGCGCCGCACGGACCGGTACATCCAGTTCGCCGTGTGGTGCGCCCACCAGGCGCGCGAGCAGGCGGGCCTGCCGGAGCGCCTCGACGGCGAGCTGGCCGAGCGCGCCGGCGTGATCATCGGCTCGGGCCTCGGCGGCGTGCACACGCTGTTCGACAACGTCCTCACCATGGCCGATCGGGGCCCGGACCGGATCTCGCCCTTCTTCGTGCCCATGGGCATCTCCAACGTGGCCGCCGGCCAGGTCGCCATCGCCACGGGCGCCCTCGGCCCCAACTTCGCCACCGTGTCGGCGTGCGCCACCGGCGGCCACGCGATCGGCGAGGCGTGGGAGACGATCCGCCGCGGCGACGCCGACCTGATGTTCGCCGGCGGCGTCGAGGCGGCCATCCACGAGGCCACGATCGGCGGCTTCGCCTCGATGAAGGCGCTGTCGGGCCGCAACGCGGACCCGGCCGCCGCCTCGCGCCCGTTCGACCGCGGCCGCGACGGCTTCGTCCTGGGCGAGGGCGGCGGCGTGCTGGTGCTCGAGGCGCTCGCGCACGCGCAGGCCCGCGGGGCCACGCCCCTGGCCGAGCTGGTGGGCTATGGCGCCACCGCCGACGCCTCCCACATCACCCTGCCCGCTCCGGGCGGCGCGGGCGCGGTGCGCGCTGCCCGCCGCGCCCTCGACAAGGCCGGCCTCGCGCCGTCCGAGGTTGACCACGTCAACGCCCACGCCACCTCCACCCACGAGGGAGACCGCGCGGAGCTCGCGGCCATCCGCACCATCTTCGGGGACCACGCCTCCGCCCTCGCGGTCACGGCCAACAAGTCCATGCTCGGCCACACGCTGGGCGCCGCAGGCGCGGTGGAGGCCATCGTCACCATCCAGTCGCTCCGCCATGGGGTGGTCCCGCCGACGATCAACCTGACCGACCCCGACGACGATGCCGCGGGCCTGGACCTCACGCCGGGCCGGGCCGTCTCCCGCGCGCTCCGCGTCGCCGTCTCAAACTCCTTCGGGTTCGGCGGCCAGAACACCGCCCTCGTGTTCCGGCGGTGGGACGCATGAGCGCGGACCCGATCGTGACCGCCGACGCCGCGCCGCCGGTCCCCGGCATTCCGTCCACCTCCGGCGGCCGGTCGCGGCCCCGCGACGGCGACCTGATGTCCGCGCCCGGCGAGGCGCCCGGGGCGCCCGCCCCGACGGACGCCGGCGATGCCACGCTGCTCGGCCTGGTTGACCGCCTGGCGGCGATCCTCGAGCGCGGCGAGCTCGCGGAGCTCGAGGTGCGCGCCGGCGACACCACGATCGTCGTCCGATCGCCGGCCGCGGTGGAGCGGGTCGCGCCCGTCGCCTTCGGCGCCGCCCCCGACGCCGGGGCGGGAGCCGTCGCGCCGACGCCCCTCCCGGCGACCACCCCCAGCCCGGCCCCGGCGCCCGCCCGGCCGTCGGTGAAGGCGCCGCTCACCGGCATCTTCTACGGCGCCCCGTCGCCCGGCGCCACGCCCTACGTGTCGGTGGGGGACCACGTGGCGGTGGGCCAGGTCATCGGCCTCATCGAGGCGATGAAGCTGTTCAACGAGATCAAGAGCGATCTGGCCGGACGCGTGGCGAGGGTGTGCGCCGAGAACGGCCAGCTCGTGAAGGCCAAGTCCCCCCTGATCGAGGTCGAATCCGCATGACCGCCGCCGCGTCCCCGCGTTCCGTCCGCCTCACCGGCTGGGGTCGCTACGCACCGGCGCAGGTGCTGACCAACGCCGACCTCGAGCGCATCGTGGACACGTCCGACGAGTGGATCGTCTCGCGCACCGGGATCCGCGAGCGCCGTGTGGCCGCCGCCCACGAGACCAGCGCCTCGATGGGCGCGGTCGCGGGCCTGCGCGCGATCCGCACCGCGGGCCTCGAGCCGGACGAGATCGACCTGATCCTCGTCGCCACGCTGACGCCCGACTACTGGATGCCGTCCACGGCCGCGCTGGTCAAGGAGGCCATCGGCAACACGCGGGCCGCGGCCTTCGACGTCGCGGCGGCGTGCTCCGGCTTCGTCTACGGCTACGCCACCGCATCGGCGTACATCGCGGCCGGGCTCGCCCGCAACGTGCTGGTCGTGGGCACCGAGCTGCTGACCCGGTTCCTCGACTACGGCGACCG
>JAKAHL010000257.1 GCA_021815005.1 Chloroflexota bacterium | reverse complement strand
CTGCAGCTCGGCAACCTGGCACCCACGCGCCCGAGTGTACGGCCCGGGCCGCCAACCGGGCCGTCTCTTCTGCTATTCGCTTGACAAGCAGAATACCGAAGGATATGGTGTGTGGCAGCACACAGCCCTGGCCGCAGGGAACAGGCCGGGCACGCTCCACGGAGCGAAAGGAGAACTGCCAGA
The DNA here is from genome assembly GCA_021815005.1 of Chloroflexota bacterium. Lineage (GTDB taxonomy): Bacteria > Chloroflexota > Limnocylindria > Limnocylindrales > CSP1-4 > CAIXZV01. Next base: position 3,160 of record JAKAHL010000257.1, on the reverse strand, counting down.
TGGCAATCCTGAACGAGGATCTGTGCCGGGCCTGGAACCGGTCCCAGTGGGCGGGTGGCGCCCTGCTCCCGGTGGAGACAGACGCACCGGCCAGCTGGAACCTCAGCCAGTGGGTGGGGGATCAGGGGCGCGGCACCGTGCACGGGCCGAGCGAACTGCCCTGCCCGCCCGAGACCGCCGGCGGGCTGAGCGGCTTCGGCCACACCTCGGGAGCGGCGGCGCGCTGGGTCCTGGCCCGCTGACCGGCCCGTCCGCGTCGCGGGCCACCACGCAGCGAGCGCCACGGGGCCCTCGGTCGTGGGCCGCATCGACGGCCCGGCCGGGCCCCATCGTCTGAACGAGTCTGCAAGGAGACCACCATGAGCCAGTTCGAGTACCGCATCGAGACCCTGCCCGGCAACGGGCACGCCGCGATCGCGTCGGTCCCCGGCGAGAGCCCCGCCTCCGACGTGCTGGAGCGCCTGACCGAGCTCGGTCAGGACGGCTGGCACGTCAACGCCCTGCAGGGCGCCGCGTACGGCCTCGCGCCGACGCAGGTCCTGCTGGAGCGCGACCTCTCGGAGGGCGAGGCGTTCCGCCGCCTGTTCGCCCCTGGCGCCTGACGAACCGCACCGACCGAAGGGTGAGCCGGCGCTGCCGGCTCACCGGCGCTCAGGTCGGCGCCGAACCGCTCTGGTTCACGCACCGAGCGTCCGCAGGCCGATGCCCGCGAGTCCGCCGGACGCGAGAGGCCCCGCGGAGTTCATCGCGACCCGGATCAGCAGGACGGCCGCGCCGAGTGCGAGGGCCAGGGTGACAGATCGATGATGTCCGCGACGCCGAGTTGCCAGGCGATCTCGCCCGTCGGTGCGTCACTGGCGCGCCCCGTCCGTGGTCTCGCTCGCCACCGGAAGGCCGGCCAGGCGCCATTCGGGGAAGCCGTCGGCCAGGCGTCGGGCGCGGTGGCCGTGCCGGCGCAGGACCTCCACCCCGCGGCCGCCCAGGGCGCAGAACGGCCCGCGACAGTAGGCCACCACCTCGCGCCCGACGGGAAGCTCGGCCAGACGCGCCTCCAACTCATCGAGGGGCACCGAGATGGCGCCCGCGATGTGGCCCGCGCTGTACTCCGCGGCGGGGCGCACGTCCACGACCACGACGTCGCCCGCCGTGATCCGCCGGAGCAGCTCCTCGCGGTTCAGCGGCTCGAGGGCATCGGGCCCGCCCAGGTAGGCGCGGGCGGCGCGCTCGGCCTCGGCCAGGCGCGTGCGCGCGACCTCGCGCGCCGCGGCCAGCAGGCGATAGACATCGTCGCCGGCCAACCGGTAGAAGATGCGTGTGCCGCTCCGGCGGGTCTCCACCAGCCCCGCCCGCCGCAACACCTGCAGGTGCGCCGAGGCGACGGTGATCCCGAGCTCGGCCTCGCTGGCGAGCGCTTCCACGCTGCGCTCGCCCTGCGCGAGCAGGTCGAGGAGCTCGATCCGCCGGCCGTTCGCGAGCGCGTGGCCGACCCGCGCGAACTGCTCGTTGAGGGCGTCCTTGGCGGCGCGGTCATGGCTGGATGGCGAGTCAGGCGAGCGAACTGGATCTTGGCGGGCCACCTGAGCATCCTCCATAGATAAGCAGAAAGACAGTATAGTACCCTCCCATGGATCCCGACGACAGCGCCGCGACGACGACTCCAGCCAGAGATGAAGGCCTCGCGACCGCCCGCACCGCCGAGGCGCGAGGATCCATCCCCCGCCTGGGCCTCGAGGCGAACCTCGGCCAGTTCATCCTGCTGATCGCCGTCCAGGCGCTCGTGGGCGGGGTACTGGGTCAGGAGCGCACGATCCTGCCGCTCATTGCGACACGCGTCTTCGCTCTCAAAGCGGCGGCCGCCGCCCTCACCTTCATCGTCGCGTTCGGGGTCGTGAAGGCGATCACGAACTTCGCCGCAGGCGTCCTCGCCGACCGGGTGGGGCGCAAGCCGCTCCTCGTGGCCGGCTGGCTGGCCGGTGTGCCGGTGCCGCTGTTGCTCATCTGGGCCCCCAGCTGGGGCTGGGTGATCGTGGCGAACGTGCTGCTCGCGCTCAACCAGGGCCTCGCCTGGACCAACCTCGTGAACGCGATGGTCGACGTCGCGGGGCCGGCGCGGCGCGGGCTCGCGGTCGGCTTGAACGAATGGGCGGGCTACAGCGGCCTGGCGCTCACCGCGGTCGCTACCGGCTTCATCGCGCAGCAGGCGGGCCTGCGCCCGGCACCCTTCTTCCTCGGCCTCGCCTACGTCGGGCTCGGCCTGGCGCTCTCCGTGTTCGTGGTGCGTGAGACGCACGGCCATGCCCGCCACGAGGGGCGCGAGCGGACCGCCGTGACCGGGGAATCGGAGCACGCCCTGCCGTTGCGCCGCGTCGTGGTCCTGGTCAGCCTGCGCGAGCGCGCCCTCTCCGTCTGCAGCGGGGCGGGCCTGGTGACGAACCTCAAGGACGGCATGGCCTGGGGCCTCTTGCCGCTCTACTACGCGGCGAATGGGATGTCGGTGGCCCAGATCGGGGTGCTCGCGGCGGTCTACCCAGCGGTGTGGGGGCTCGGCCAGCTCGCCACCGGGCCGCTCTCGGACCGGCTGGGCCGCAAGTGGCTGATCGTCGGGGGCATGCTCGTCCAGGGGGTCGCCATCGGGGCGATCGCGGCGAGCCACGGCTTTGCGCCCTGGCTCGGTGCGGCGGCCCTGCTCGGGGTCGGCACGGCAATGGTGTATCCGGCGCTCATCGCCGCGGTGGGCGACGTCGCGCACCCAGCCTGGCGTGCCTCGGCGCTCGGGGTGTACCGCTTCTGGCGGGACCTCGGGTTCGCGGTGGGGGCGCTGCTGACCGGGCTGATCGCCGACCGTGCGGGCTTCGCCGCCGCGATCGGAGTGGTGGCGCTGCTGGCGGTCAGCGCCGCGCTGGTGGCCGCCCTGCGCATGTACGAGACGCACCCCGGGCGCGTGCCGGTCCCCGCGGCCGCACCCTGAGCAAAGCCCCCGCAGCAGGAGATCCTCGGTATGCAGACGCTCATCATCCTCAACGACCCGCCCTACGGCACCGAGCGCGCCTACAACGGCCTGCGCCTCGCCCTCGCGCTGGCGAAGCTCGAGGGATCGGAGTTGCGCCTCTGCCTGATGTCCGACGCGGTGTGGTGCGCGCGGGGCGGCCAGGCGACGCCC
>JAKAHL010000256.1 GCA_021815005.1 Chloroflexota bacterium | reverse complement strand
AGCCGCTGGCAGCGGACCTGCCCATGGCCCCCGAGGCCGCGCTCGGCCGCGTGCTGGCCGCGGATGTCGCGGCCCGGACGTCCTTGCCGCCGTGGGACAACTCGGCGATGGACGGCTACGCCGTGCGGGCGGCCGACGTGGCGCGGGCCGCCGACGCGGACCCCGTCCGCCTCGCGGTGGTGGGGGAAGTCCCCGCCGGCGGCTCGCCTGGGGTGCGGGTGGTGGAGGGCAGCGCGGTCCGCATCGCGACGGGGGCCCCCGTGCCGCCCGGGGCGGATGCGGTTGTCGCGGTTGAGCAGACGACGCCCCTCGACGGCTCCGGGATGTCCGGCCCGCGCGGGCGCGAGGCCGCCGGCCCGCTGCCGGCAGCCTGCCTGGTGCACGAGCCGGTCCGTCAGGGCGCCAACATCCGGTCGGCGGGCGACGACGTCCGGCACGGCCAGGTCGTCGCTCGCGCGGGCACCCTCGTGACGCCGGCGGTCATCGCCCTGACGGCGGGCGCCGGCGCGGACCGCGTGACGGTGCGCCGACGGCCCGTGGTGGCGGTGCTGGCCACCGGTGACGAGATCCGGGCGGCCGGGGAGCCGCTGGGCCCCGCCGGCATCCCCGACGCCAACGGTCCTGGCCTGCGGTCGCTGATCCGCGAGGCCGGGGGCGAGGCGCTGGACCTCGGGATCGCCCGAGACAGCCTGGGCGACGTGCTGGAGCGACTACGGCGCGGCGTGGAGGCGGCCGATCTGGTCGTGGCGGCGGGCGGCGTGTCCGTCGGGCCCTACGACGTGGTGCGCACCGCGCTGGACACAGTCGGGCACGTTGACCTCTGGCGCGTGGCGCTGCAGCCCGGCAAGCCGTTCACCTTCGGGCGCGCCGATGTCCCGGGCCGGCCGGCGCCGGTGCTCCTGTTCGGGCTGCCGGGCAATCCGGTGTCGGTGTTCGTGACCTTCGAGCTGTTCGTGCGCCCGGTGCTCCGGCGCCTGGCCGGTCTCGAGCGCCTGCACCGTCCCGCCGACCGGTGCGTGCTCGAGGAGGCGGTCAGCAAGAGCCTGGGCCGCCGAGGCATGCAGCGCGTCGTCGCGCTCCGGGCGGCTGACGGCAGCCCGCTGCGCGACGGCCTCGGCCGGGTGCGCGTCCGCCTCGCGGGAGGGCAGGGGAGCCACGTCCTCTCGGCCCTCGCCGCCGCCGACGCTCTGGCGGTCGTGCCGGAGGACCTGGCGCGCGCGGAGGCCGGGACCGAGCTCGAGCTGCGCTGGCTGGACCGCGCCTGATGTCGCGGGGCCAGCCGCGCCGGGCGCCGGCCGGCCGGACCCGCAAATCGATGCGCCACTGGCGATGTTAACAGTTATCATTCCGCGCGACAACTGACGAACGGCGGTGCCGGGCGGGGCCGTTGGCCCCCCGCGCGCCCGCCGGGATCGCTAGCATCGAGCGTGCCACGGAGGACGCATGGACCGCAACGACGCCCCGCGCACCGAACGCCGGCGGCTGACCCACGTCGATCGGCGGGGTCGGCCCCGGATGGTTGACGTGTCCGGCAAGCCCGCGACGGCCCGCCGCGCCGTCGCGGAGGCCGAGGTGGCCGTCGCGCCCGACACGATGAGCCTGGTCATCGACGGCGGCGGCACCAAGGGCGACGTGCTCACGGTGGCCGAGCTCGCCGGGGTGATGGGCGGCAAGCGAACCAGCGAGCTGATCCCGCTCTGCCATCCCCTGGCGCTGACCGACCTGGTGGTGAGCGTGACGCCGGACCGGGCGGCGGGCGTGCTCCGCATCCGCGCCGAGGCCGCCACCACCGGGCCCACCGGGGTCGAGATGGAGGCGCTGACCGCAGCGTCGATCGCGGCGCTGACCGTCTACGACATGGTCAAGGGCGTGGAGCGCGGCGTGGAGATCCGGGCGGTTCGGCTCCTGGCGAAGAGCGGCGGCAGGAGCGGGGAGTGGCACCGGCCCGCGCCCGAGGTCGAACCCGCGCGTCCCGGGCGGCGGCCCGGGGACCGGGTGGCCGGGCGTGTCGGCCGGAAGCGGCCGGTGGGCGGATGAGCGCCCGGACGGCCTTCGTGCTGACGGTCGGCGACCGGGCCGCCGCGGGCGCCCGCGAGGACTCGTCGGGCGACGCCGTCACCGCGCGCCTGGCGGCCCTCGGCCTCGCGGTCGAGCGCGGCGTGGTCGCGGACGAGGCGCCGGCCATCGCGGCCGCCATCGTCGCCGGAGCTGCGGCGCATGCCCTCGTGGTTACCACCGGCGGCACGGGTCTGACGCCGCGGGACGTGACCCCGCAGGCCACGGCCGCCGTGCTGGACTTCGAGGTCCCCGGCCTCGCCGAGGCGATGCGCGCCGAGGGCCGGCGGACCACGCCCATGGCGGCGCTGTCGCGCGGCCTGGCGGGCGTCGTCGGGCGGTCGTTGGTCGTCAACCTGCCCGGCTCGACCAAGGGGGCGCTGGAGTCGCTGGACGCCATCGCCCCGGTCCTCGACCACGCCCTGGAGACGCTCTCCGGGCCGTTCGACCACGACACCGCGCGCGCCGACGGCCGGCGCGATCTCCCGACGGGCGCCTGAGGAGGAGGAAACCACCCCCGTGTTCGAGTCGTTCGCCCACGTGCCGGCGTACCCGCTGGTGTTCCCCGTGTTCTGGGGAGCGTTCCTGGTCTTCGCGCTGATCGTGATGCGCCACGCGCGCGTGTGGATGGCGGTGCGGTCGACGGAGCCCCGGGCGCTGCGGAACGTGCCGCGGCGGATCGGCGGGGTGGTCCGGTACTCGCTTCTCCAGGTGCGCATGTTCACCGAGCCGGACGTCGCGATCATGCACTTCGGCCTGTTCCTGGGCTCGACGATCCTGCTCATCGGCAACATCAACTTCGTGACCGGCGGGATCCCGGAGGCCATCCTTGGCTACCCGCTCAACGGGGCCATCTGGGCGTTCCTGCTCGGGCTGCAGAACTTCATGGCCGTCGCCGCCCTGGCCGGCGTGGCCTACGCGCTGTACCGGCGGCTCGTCGTCAAGCCCAAGCGCCTGACCACGATCCCGACCAAGACCCACTACCAGACGCTGGCGTTCATCACGGCCGTCGTGAGCACCGAGTTCGTGGCCCAGTGGTTCGAGGCGGCGGCCTTCGGCCCCATCAACGGGGCCGTCATCTCCAACTTCCTCGGCGGCTTCCTGGCGGGCCTTGGCCACGACGCCACCAACGCGGTGTTCGTCGTGCTGTGGTGGACCCACGTGGTCGTGCTCGCCGGGTTCCTCGTGTTCGTCCCGACGAACAAGCACTTCCACATCTATACGACGTTCGTGAACACCTGGCTCCGCAAGCTCGAGCCCCGCGGCCAGCTGCCCGCCATGGACCTCGAGCGCGAGGACGCCACGTTC
>JAKAHL010000255.1 GCA_021815005.1 Chloroflexota bacterium | reverse complement strand
GCTCGCCCGGCGAGCCGTGGGGCAGCGCGGCTTCGGGCCCGGCGAGACAAGCGACGTCGAAGGCGAGGCACTCGGCGCCACCGGTGCGCATCAGCCACTCGAGGCGCAGCGCGAGGTCCCGCTCGGTGGCCCCGGCCCGCACCTCCGGCAGCAGCGCCGCCAGCGCCCGGTCGGCAACGGCACAGGCGGCCGCGATCCGCTCGATCTCGTCGGGGGTCTTCACGGCGCGCATCGCCTCGACCCAGCCATCCGCCGCCACGAGCTCGACGTCGGTCGAGGCCTCCGCGAGCTTGCGCCACATCGCGTGGGGGATCGCCTCGGACTCCATCCCCACCCGCCGGGCGCCGAGCGAGCCGAGCAGCCTGGCCCACGCCCCGGGCAGGTCGTAGCCGATCTCATCCACCGTGGCGTCTGGGGCCTCTCGCCGGGCCTGGATCGTGTACCGCGAGTCCACGAGGACCGTGACGGACTCGGCGCCCACCAGGAACTCGCCCGAGTGGCCGGCCGACGCCTTCTCGCCGGGGCCGAGCGCGAAGCCCGTGAGCCAGCGCATGTGCTCCGGCCGAACGCCGAACCAGGCGTCCACGCCCTCGCGGGCCATCCGCTCGCGCAGGCGTGCCAGACGAGCCGGGCGGGCGGCACGGTCCGCCTCCAGCCACCGGGCGCGGGTCGTCGCGTCCGGCGGCGGGGCGAAGTCGGCGGGGAGGGGCAGTCGGCTGGCCACGGCTAGTGCCCGTACTTGGCGACGTTGGCGTCGTGCTGCGCCTGCGTCTTGGCGTACACGGTCTTCCCGTTCTGCCCGGTGGCGAGGAAGAACAGGTACCCGGTCTTGGTGTCGGGGCTGAGCGCCGCGTCGATCGAGGCGAGGCTGGGCGAGCAGATCGGGCCGGGCGGCAGTCCCCGGCTCGTGTAGGTGTTGTACCCGGCGACCGCCGCCGGCAGCGGCACCGGCAGCTTGTAGCCGGTCGGCAGCGCGGCCCAGAACGTGTAGGTCTGCCACTGGTCGAACGGCAGCTTCGCCAGCTGCAGCGTGTCGTTGACGTAGAAGATGGTGGGGTCCGACTCCAGCAGCCCGGTCGCCCACAGCTTGGGGTTGAGACGGTTCTGGTAGACCCCGGCGATCAGCGGCCGGTCCGCGTCGAGCTGCGCCTCCTGCTCCACGATGGACGCGAGGACCAGCACCTGCTGGAAGGTCAGCCCCCGGGCGGCCGGCACGGCCAGCCGGTCCGGCCCCACGTTTGCGTAGAACGCGTCGAGCATCATCCGGATCAGGCCCGTCGCGTCGGTCGGGGCGATCGGGTCAGTTCGGATTGCGTAGGTGGCGGGGTACAGGAAGCCCTCCAGGCTGGCGCCCTTGGCCCGAACGCTCGGGTCGAGCAGCCACGGGTAGTTCGCCAGCAGCGCGTCGGTGGGGTGCTCGGCGAGGTCGTAGAACTGTTTCGGGTCCACCTGCGTGCCGGTGATCGTCTGGAGCTTCGCGGTCATCTGCTCGATGCGGAGCCCCTCGCGGAACGTGACGCTCACGGACTGCTCCGTGACGCGGTTCGCGATCAGGCCCTGGACCACCTGCGCGGGCGTGAGGTCCCTGGCCAGCGTGAACGTGCCCGCGGTGAGCTGCGGCGTGAGGTCTGCCTGGTGGGCGGCGAACAGGAACGCCGCCTGGCTGGCGATGAGGCCCGCGGCCTGGAGCTTGGGCGCCAGCGTCGCCGGCGTGTCGCCGTCAGCGACCACGAACGTGACCACCGTCGGGTCATTGCTGGCGGGCGAGGTCAGCGCCGTGCCCAGGTCCTCCCGCACGAGGTCCGCGATGAACCCGATCGACTGGACGCCGGGATTCGCCTCGGCCCACGGCGCGATCGCCAGCCGCAGCACCGGGCGCGCCACCGTGACGAGCGCGATCAGCACGATGCCGACCAGCACGGCGAGGAACAGGAGGAACCGGACCAGGCCGTGGGTCCCGCCCTGCCGGTCGCCGTACCGGTCTCGTCGTCGCGGGTCCACGCCCCGGCGTCCGTACCGTCCGGCCAGGCGCGCGTCGGTCTCGGGCGCCGCGAGCGGCCGCTCCACGTCGTCCATCGGATCCCGGGGGCCGCGGCCGCCGCGTACCGTCATGGCTCCTCCTGGGTTGCCGGTCTGGGGCTGAGCGGGCGGCCCGGCGCGACGGTGGTGGCGCCGCCCCGCGCGTCGAGCTCGTCCTGCAGGATGATGGCGGCAGCCTCGCGGTCCACCCTCGCCCGGTAGGCGTTGCGCTGCGCCCGGGTCGGGGCGCCGCCGCTCCGGCCCCGGGGCATCGGGCCCATCCGCTGCTCGGCCGTGAACGAGGTCAGCCGCTCGTCCCGCATCGCCACCGGCAGGCCGAGGCGCTCCCCCACCGCGGCGGCCCAATCGCGAGCCCCGTGGGCCATGGTGCCCTCGCTGCCCCGCGCCTCCACCGGGAGGCCCACGACCAGCTCGACGGCGCCCTGCTCGCGGCAGACGCGCCCGAGGGCCGCCGCGTCGTCCTCGAGCGTGGCGCTGCGACCGAGCGTGGCCAGGGGCCGGGCGATCCCGATGGAGGCGTCGGCGACGGCGAGGCCGATGCGGCGCGTCCCGAGGTCGATCCCCAGGATCCGGGCGGTCACCGGCGTTCGACGCGCCGGCGGACGGGGGCGCGCGGGAGGAGGAGGTGCATCAGGACGATGGTACCGGCGAGACGGGCGGCGCGGATTCCACGGGCGGCGCGGAGCCTGCGGGCGGCGCGGATTCCACGGGCGGCGCTGAGCCTGCGGGGGCCGCCGAGCCGGCGGGCGCGGACGGCGCGGCGGAGGCGCTGCCGGACGGCGCCGGAGACCCTGTCTCGGCGGGGGCCGCGGACGGCTGAGCGGGCGGGGTCCCCGACGGGCGCGCCGGGGTGGCGATGGTGAGGGTCACGCTCTCCGCGAGCGTCGGGACCGTGCTCACCCAGAAGGGCGAGAGCCGAATGGCAACGGCTCCGTACGCCGCCAGGGCGGCCTTCGCCTCGGCCTCGGTCTTGCCCAGGACGCTCGCCTTGAGCGCCGCGGCGTCCAGGGGCTGCTCCTCGAGCGCGCTCGCCGTCACCGTGTACGTCACCGTGCGGTCGGCGCCCACGGCACCGCGCCCAACCGTGACGGCGATCGAATCCTCCACGATCTGGCGACCGGGCGCCACCGCCGCCCGGATGGCCTGCTCGCCCATGGCCTTGAGCGAGCTCTCGTCCACGGCCGTCACCGTGGCCGCGGCAGTGGCCTGGAGGGTCAGCGTGGGCTGGCCGGCCGGGAGCACCTTGCCGACCAGGCTCGTCGTGCTGGGCGTGTAGCTCACGGGCCCCAGGACGGCGGTCTGCGGATAGAGCGTCGTGCCCGC
>JAKAHL010000254.1 GCA_021815005.1 Chloroflexota bacterium | reverse complement strand
CCCTTGATGCGATCGCGGTGCCGTCCGCCACAGTTGCTCGCCACGGCCGAACCGCGGCGCCAACCAGACTGCGGAGCGGGTTTGAGGCGATCGCCTCCGCTCCTCGCGGCCCCGGGCGACAGGTGATGTCATCACTGCCGCCCGGTCGGGTCCGGTGGGCGGTGACCGCCTCCGTCCCTGGCCTCCGGTGGCCCTTCGGGCTGGGGCAACACTACGGCGCCGGGCGACGGCGTCCAACCCGGTTGTCCACCAGTTGCAGGCCCGGCGGCGCCGAGCCGTCCACGGGTTTGCCGCCGCTGTGGACGGGGTGTGGACGGCGAGCGGCAACGCCCGCGCGGGTCACCCGCCGACCGAGTGCATCTCCACCTTCGGCAGGCTCGTGGTGGCGGCCGAGCGGAGCTCCGAGTAGCGGTCCGAACGAGCCGCCCAGACCCCCTGGACCAGCGCGGCCAGCTCCGCGTCGGAGGCACCGGCGCGCAGCGCCGCCTTGAGGTCCGTGCCGCCCACGGCGAACAGGCAGGTGAACAGGTTGCCGTCGGCGGATAGCCTCGCCCGGGTGCAGTCGCCGCAGAAGGGCCGCGTGACCGAGGCGATGACGCCCACCTCGCCGCCCCCGTCACGATAGCGGTACCGCCCGGCGACCTCGCCGCGATAGCCGGCGAGGACCGGCTCGACGGGCATCGCCGCGTCGAGCGTCGCGAGGATCTCGGCCGCCGGCACCGCATCGTCCAGGCGCCAGCCGTTGGTGTGCCCCACGTCCATGTACTCGATGAACCGCAGGACCAGGCCCTGGTCGCGGGCCCAGCGGGCGAGCGGCAGGATCGCGTCCTCGTTGAGGCCGCGCCGGACCACCGTGTTGACCTTGATCGGCGCCAGCCCCGCGGACCGGGCGGCACCGATGCCGTCGAGGACCCGGGCGACCGGGAAGTCCACCCCGTTCATCCGCCCGAACACCGCGTCGTCGAGCGAGTCGAGGGACACCGTGACCCGGCGCAGGCCAGCCTCCGCCAGCGGCCCGGCCAGCGTCCGGAGCGCCGATCCGTTGGTGGTCAGCGTGAGGTCCACGGCCTCGCCGCCGGGCGCCTGCAGCGACGCCAGGTAGCGCACCAGAACCGGCAGGTCGCGCCGGGCCAGGGGCTCGCCGCCGGTGATCCGCAGCTTGTGGACGCCGAGCCCGACGAACACCGCGGCCAGCCGCGCGATCTCCTCGAAGGTGAGCACCTGGGCGCGCGGCAGGAACGCGAAGTCGCGCCCGAACACCTCGGCCGGCATGCAGTACGGGCAGCGGAAGTTGCAGCGGTCGGTGACCGAGATGCGCAGGTCGCGGAGCGCTCGGCCCAGCGTGTCGATCAGCCCGGGGCGCCCGTCGAACGACGCCGCGGACACGCCGGCCGCCAGGGCGGACGACGCCACGCCCACGGTGTCGGCAAGGGCGGACGCCCACGGCGGGGCCGGGGCGCCGGGGGCCGCCGGACTCGGGCCGGCCGGGCTGGGACTAGGCGCCGTCGCGACTGCGGCGGCATGGGGCGGGACGCTGGGGTGCACGGCCCCATTCTACGCCGCGGCTCGACCGATACCTTCCGGCAGGGCTTCGCCGGAGGCGCGCGACGGGGCGCCCGAGCCCGGTACCACCGGGGTTCGGCACCGGTACCTCTAGCGGCTGCCCGCAGGCACCACCCACGCCTATGGTGCGTGCAGGCCACAGAGCGAAGAGGTTCCTGACTCATGGCGAGCACCGACAACCGCCCCGGCTTCCGGCTCCCCTGGAGCACGGACCGGGCGCCGGAGAGCACCGCGGACCGGGCGCCGGAGAGCACCGCGTCCCAGGTCACGGGCGACGACGCCCCGGTGCCGGACCCGAGCCCCGTCCCGCCGCCCATGGCCTGGCCCGAGCAGGACTTCGCGTCGCGCCTCGGCCTCCAGGTTGCCCGGCAGTGGCCCGCGGATACCCGCCCAACGGACGGCGAGCCGGGATCCTCCCCGGACCTCCCGACGCTGACGGCCGCGCCCTCGCCCAACCCCCCCGCCGTGCCCCGGAAGTCCACCAAGCTGATGGCCGAGCTGGCGGCCGCCATCCGGGCCACGACCGAAGCCGCCCGCGATCAGCGCCTGAGCGCGCTCGAGGCGGAGGCGGGTGCGGTCATCGAGCTGATCCGGGCCCAGAGCGAGGAGGGCCTGGTGGCCCTCCGCGGCCGGGCCGACGACGATGTCGCCGCCGTGCGCGACTGGGCCAAGGCCGAGATCGCCCGCATCCGGGAGACCTCGGAGATCCGGATCGCGGACCGCAAGCACCTCCTCGAGCGCGAGCTTGCCGACCATGCCGCGGCCATCGAGGATCGCTGCGCCGAGGTCCAGTCGTCGGTGGCCAACTTCCGCCGCTCGATGGACGGCTACTTCGAGCGACTGGCGGCCGAGGACGATCCGGCCCGTCTCGCGACCATGGCCGAGTCGATGCCCGAGCCGCCGTCCGTGGAGCCGCTCGCCGACCTCGACAGCCTGGTGGTCGAGGGCGCCGCCGCTCGCCGTGCCGATGCCGATGGCGCCGCCGAGGCAGCCTGGGCCGTGCCCGGGACAGCCGGATCCGCCGACACGAGCGACGACGGGCCCGAGCGCCCGCTCGAGGACGGGCGGCCGGACACCGTGGCCGAGTCCGACGAGGACGCGCCCGAGGCCCGCACGCCCGCCGCGGAGCCGGGGGCCGCCGCCGAGGGCGATGGCGATGGCGCCCAGGCGGGCCCCGATGGGTTCTCGCGGTGGGGCGCCGACGACCTGCCCGCTGCCGCGCCTGGCGACGCGCCGGACGGCGAGGGCGGCGACCCGGTGGACCGCGGGGCCATCATGGCCGCGCTCGAGGCGGCCGCCGAGGCGGTTGTCGCCGTCGAGGCGGCGGCCGAATCTGCCGAGACTGCCGGGGCCGCAGCCGACGCGGCCGAGACGGCGGCCGAGCTCGTCGCCGGGCGCGCCGGCCAGCTGCCCGAGGGAGACCCGGAGGCCCGGGCGGCCCTCGCCGCGCGGGTTGGCGCCGGCGGCTTCGAGACCGAGTCGTACCAGGACCGGCTCGCCAGCCTGCTCCCCGGCCATGGCGGTCCCGCTGCCGAGGGCGAACCGCGCGTCACCCAGGTCGTGGTGACCGGACTCGTCTCCGTCGCCAGCATCGCCTCCTTCAAGCGGCATCTCGGCCGGATCGCGGGGGTCGCTGCCGTCGCCGTCTCGTCCGGCCCGGACGGCGAGTTCATCTTCAACGCGACCCACCGTCCGGACGTCTCGTTCCGCGACGCCATCCCGACCATGCCCGGGTTCGCCGCTCGGGTCGTAGCCACCGGCGACGGGTCGGTCTCCGTGACCGCCCGCGACCCGGAAGCGGAGGGCTGAG
>JAKAHL010000253.1 GCA_021815005.1 Chloroflexota bacterium | reverse complement strand
ACGAGGCCGAGCAGCATGGCGGCGGCGTTCTTGACGCTGACGTAGGCGGCGGGCCGGAGCGGGGTGAGCCGCAGCTGGCGGCTCCAGCCCAGCGCCCGCTCGATCGAGACCATGGCGCCGCCGGACGTGGCCGCGAGCATCGCGCCGTACACCGCCACCCCGACCATCGTGGCGGCCATCGTGAGCTGGCTGCCCTGCACGGCCGCGAACCGCCGGTTGGAGCCGAACAGCAGGAGCAGGACGATCGGGAAGACCAGCGTCACCATGACCGTGCGCCGGTTGCGGAGCTCGACGGCGGCGGGCGGGGCCCGGACCGCGGACACGTCGGGCAGTGTAGGGCGCCTCCCGGATCGAGGCGCCGGCGGTGCGTCGCGACCGGCCGCGCTCGTGGGTCAATCGCCGGCAAGCGCGTTGAGGATGACCAAGTCGGCGAGCGCCGCGAGGGCGAAGAGGCTCGCCATGAGCATCGAGCTGAAGTTCTCGTCGAAGTCGGGGAAGCTCCCCCCATTGAACCCTGTGCCGAGGACGCACAGGAACCCGGCGACCGCCGCGACGGTGATCCCGTGACGCCGCAGCCGCCGAGCCGAGGCCGCCAGCGCGAGGCTGCCGAACCCAAGCACGAGCCCCCACGTGGCGTGGAACACCAGGGCGGGGAGGCCGCTCGACGTGATCGCCCACGCCACGCTCGTCGCGGAGCCGGCGAAATGCTCCGGCGGCCTGGACCCGGGATGCGCCGCCGGGATCGAGACGAAGAGGTTCACCCACATCCCGGCCAGGAACTGGACGAGCAGCGCCACCAGGCGGCCCTGCAGCCGTCCGCCGCACGAGGCGTCGGGCGACGGCGTCGGGCGGCGAGCCGATCGGGGAGGACGCACCCGTCATCGGTCCGCATGGTGGACGCTCGGGCGCGACGAGAGGAGTAGCGGCTTCGGGCCTGTGCGGGTCCGCGGCCGGACGAGCGTCGATCGCCGCCTCAGGCGGCCCGTCGGTGTGCCGACAGGAACGCCCAGATGACCCTGCTGGCGTCGATCGAGCGCGTCACGTGGCCGAGGTGCGGCGGCATCCAGACGCGGGCGCCCGGCCACGTGTGCCCGCCGCCCTCGACGCGATAGAAGGCGAGGTCGGAGGCGTCGGTCGGCCCGCGCCACCGGCGGACCGCCACGTCCGCGGCGACCTGCTCGACGAGCGGGCCCTCGGCCGCGCCGTTGCGCTCGACCCACCGGCGCGCCCACTCGTCAACGCCGAGGACCGGCCCGCCGCGCCGCCGCACGAAGAGCCGCGTCCACAGGGCCGCACGGCCGCCGTCGTACGGCACGCTCCGGTCACTGGTCCCGTGCATCTCGAGCAGCGGCAGCGGGACGCCGGGAACCGGCTGCGCGGCAACCCCGGCGGCAATCGTGGCGGCGACCGTGCCGGCGACCTGCGCGACGGCGGCGAGGCGCTCGGCGTGCTCCCACGCGAGGCGGCCGGCCATCGTGGCGCCGTTGGACATCCCGACCACGTAGACGCGCCCCGGGTCGATCGCCTGCCGCGCAGCGACGTCGTCGATGACGGCCAGCAGGTAGCCCACGTCGTCGATGGCCTCGTGCTCGGGCCAGTCCGACCCGCGGTAGCGGCCGTCGTTCCAGACCTCCCCGATCGCGCTCGGCATCGCAAGCACGAAGCCCGCCTCGTCGGCCAGCTCCGAGAACCCCGTCCACCAGTCGAACATGATCGGCGGGATGCCGCGCCCGTGGAGCTCGAGGAGGAGCGCTGCCGGCGCGTGCGGGTCGGCCGGGGCGCGCAGGAGGTACCCGCGGTCTCGGCTCTGGTGACGGAGCGCGGCCTCGACGGTCCCGACGGGAAGCTTCGGCGCGCGTGGCACGACACCATCGTGGCACGGTTCACCGATCACCGGCGATGCCGATCGTCCTCGAACAGGCTTCGAGCCCGGCGCGGCTGTGTGGGCGACTTCGGCCGAGTCGGATCGGCCGCCGTCAGATCGCCCCTGCCGGACCGGTTGGGGCGTTCGCGTCCGGGTCGGCGCTGGGCTCTGCCGGCCCCAGCCGCCAGATTGACCGGGTCAGCTCGGGCGCCGCCGCGAACATGATGGCCAGGGCGACGATCACCGTGAGCAGCGCCAGCGGGATGCCGGTCGCGACGACCATGCTCTCCGCGCCGGTGGTGAGCGCCCCGTAGAGCAGCGCCGCGGCCACGACGCCGCTGGGCTGGCGGCCGCCGAGCAGGGCGAGGGCGATGGCGATGTACCCCATGTGGTCCTCGGGCACGCCCGGGGTTCCCCAGGCCGGGCCAAAGCTGAAGAACGCGCTGCCCATGCCGACCAGAGCGCCCGACAGCACCATCGCCAGGATCGTGGCCCGGCCGGGCCGCATGCCGGCCACGCGGGCGGCGGTGCGGCTGAAGCCCGTCGCCCGGAGCTCGAAGCCGCTGACGGTCCGGAACAGCAGCCACGACACCGCCACGGCCATCGCGAGCGCGACGACGAACCCGTCGTCGACGCGGATCGCCGGCAGGTCCGTCAACCGCGGAACCGCGGGGATCGCCGGCCGCTCCGAGAGGTGGATCCATCCGGCGACGAGGAACGCGACGCTCGGCGCCACGCCGTTGAGCATCAGGGTGGTGATCACCTCGTGCGCCCCCGTCGCCACCTTGAGGAGGCCTGGGACGAACGCGTACGCGCCGCCGGCGATTGTCCCGCCGACCACCGCGAGCGCCAGGGCGAGGAGCGGCGGCAGGTGCCCCGCGACGAGCATCGCCGTGACCGAGGCGCCCAGGCCGCCGATGAGGAACTGCCCGTCAACCCCGAGGTTGAACAGGCCGGCGCGGAACGACACCGCGACGCCCAGGCCCGCGAAGATGAATGGCGTGGCGCTGACCAGGGTCTCGGACATGGGTCGAATCGCCGCCGCAATGTCGTCGGCGTTCCCGCGCTGGATCGCGGCTGCGATGCGGCGCGGGTCGCCGATCGCCCCGGACAGCATCGCCCCGTAGCCCCTGACCACCTCGCCGAGCGCGCCGCCGACCGCGGCGAGCGGATCGGCGCTGAAGAGCCGCAGGTGATCGAAATCGGTGAGGGCGATGATGACCGCGCCCAGGATGAAGGCGCTGAGCAGGGCGAGGGCCGGGTGGAGGGCGCGACGGAGCTCGTCGCGGATGCGCCGCATGGCGCCCAGTGTCGCCCCTGCGCCGCGTCAGCGTCGGGGCGAGTGGAGGCCGACGGCGCCGTCTCGGGGCAGGCCTGCTCGGCCTTCCGGGGATGGTCCGGCACCTGGTGGCGCTCGGGTTCCGCGGCGCCCCCGCGCCACTCTGCGCCGACGACCCCGGCGCGAGTCACGCCCATCGATCCGACGATGCGCACGTTCTTCTGCCTCGGTCGG
>JAKAHL010000016.1 GCA_021815005.1 Chloroflexota bacterium | reverse complement strand
AGCGGATCACGTCGCCCTCGGACGAGCGCTGGAGCCCGTGCGACGACGTGATGATCCGGACGTCGTGGCCGCGCAGGCGCAGGTTCTCGTAGAGGAACCGAACATGCTGGGTGACGCCCCCCGGCAGCGGGTAGACGTACGGCGAGACCAGTCCGATCTTCACCCCTCGAAGCCTACTCGCCGCGGTACAGCGGCGGGCGCTCTTTCCCCCCGGGGTATCCGAGATCGCGACCGGTGCCGTCTCGTCGGATCCGTCCGGCCGCCTCCTGGCTGATGTCCCGGGCGTACTTGCGCAGCTGGCGGCCGTACACGCCGACCTGGCCGACGCTGCCGTGGAACGTGCCGTGGTCCTGGGTGGTCCGGGCGGCGATCGCGGCACGGTAGTCATCGGCGGTCCGACCCGGGAAGGTGGTCCACGCCGACGCGACGGCCGACTTGATGTGCGCGTCGCTGTTGCCCACGAACGCCAGGTCGTGCTCGCGCGCGAACCGCTGGGCGCGGGCATGGCCCCACTTCCCCAGGGCGGTGGGGTTGAACGTCTCGATGGTGTCCGGGCGGACGGCCGGGTTGTCAGCCAGGAGCAGCCTGCGCAGCACCCAGCCCTGCGCGCACAGGTGGGTCGGGACGAAGGGATGGGTGGGGATCGCGATCCCGCCCTGGTCGTGGACCGCCTCGATGGACCACTCGAGGCTCTTCCACGTGGGAACCCGCTGCTCCAGGAACAGCCCGAGCAGGTGGCCGCCGCGCGTGGTGATCTCCTCGCCCACGACGACCGCCACCCGCAGGCCGCGGTCGCGGGCGTAGGCCCGGCCCGCCAGCGCCGCGTCGATCCGCTCGTGGTCGGTGATGGCCACGAGGTCCAGGAATCCCTCCGCCTCGACGTGCTCGAGCACGTCCACCACCGAATCCGTCCCGTCCGACGCCCAGGTGTGGACGTGGAGGTCGGCCCGGCCTAGCCGGTCCATCGGTTCGGCCGTCATGCGCCACCGTCCTTTGCCGGCGCCACCGTGGCGCCCTTGTTGTCCTGGTGGTCCCGGTGGTCCCGGTGGTCCTCGCCCATCACCGCGCTCACGGCCAGGTCGGGCCAGATGGGGTGGAACGCCCCGAACCACTGCTCCGGCCCGTCCGCGAGCAGCCTCTCGAAGGCGGCCGCCATGCTCGTCGTGATCCGGGTGACCCGCTCTCGGAGTCGCCCCTCGCTGGGCACCTCCAGGCGGATGAGCCGACCCCGGTACCGCAGGTGCGCCGCCCGCCGCGCCGAGCAAACGTAGATGGGCAGCCCCGTCTCCACCGCGAGCAGCGCCGGACCGGCGGCAAGCGGCGCCGGGTGGCCGAAGAACGGCACCGGGATGCCGTTGTGGAGCAGGTCGCGATCAGAGACCATGCCCACCGACTCGCCCCGCCGGATCGCCGCCAGCAGCGCGTGCCTCGCGTCCCGCATGTCCACCACGTTCACCCCCACGCGCCGCCGCGACGTCTCGAACCAGCGCGCGATCGCGGGGTCACCGACGATCTCCATGGGCGCGGTGACGGGGTGGCCCACCATGTCGCTGACCACGACCACGGGGACCTCGATCGATCCGTAGTGCATGCCCGTCAGGATCACCGGCCTGCCGGACCGCAGGGCCTCGGTCACCTCGGCGGGCGTCTCGATGTCCAACCGGGCGAGGGTCTGCGCCGCCGTCTCGGAGCCCGCCCGGGCCATCTCCAGGTAGTAGCGCGCGGCGTGCCGGAACGCGCGCCGGACGATCCTCTCGAGCGCTTCGGGGTCGGTGGCGGCGCGCCGCACCAGGGCCGAGCCCCGGTCCTGGGCCGCGAGTCCCTCGCAGACGCGCCCCAGGTTCGCGCGCGCCTGGGCGGCCTTCGCCGGGGCCGTCCGGTACCACAGCTCGCCGATGGACTCCGCCGCGGCGACCAGCGGCGCCTCAGGCAGGCGGCCCAGCAGCCGCGTCCCCGCGACGATGGCGGAGCCGCGCCAGCTCCAGCCGCGAGACGCGCCCGGGTCGGCCCTGTCCGGCCCCGGCCGGCTGGCGTCGGCGCTCACGCGGGGGGCTCGACGGGCCCCGTGGGCGGCTCGAGCGGCCCCGTGGGCGACGCGGCCGGCGCAGGGGGCGCAGGGGGCGCCGCCACGCCAGGCCTGCCCGCCAGCATCTCGCTCGCCCGCCGCTCGAGCGCGAGCTCCTCCTCGTGTGTGGACGGCCAGATGGGCTTGAAGCTGTACCACTGGGCGGGCGCGCGGGCGATGGTTCGCTCCAGGGCGTCGGCGATCCGCTGCGTGGCACGCTGGAGGTCCGCTGGGTTCGAGCTGGGCACGGTGAAGGCGTCGTCCGCGTTGACCTCGAACCGACCGTCCGGGGTGCGGCGCACTTCCATGAACACGATGGCGGCGCCCGTCTTCGCGGCCAGCACCGCAGGCCCGGCCGGGAGCGTCGTCCATGCGCCGAACAGCCTCACGGGGATGCCGTCCTCGCGATAGCCCCAGTCCACGAGCAGCGCCAGGATCTGGTTCTTGCGCAGGATGGAGAACAGCTCGCGCAGGTTCCGCCAGGGCACCACGTGGACGCCCCAGCCCTCGCGGTTCCGGCGCAGGATCTCGAAGATCTCGGGAAACGCCGAATCGTCGGCGACGACATTGGCGGGGAAACCGCGCCAGGCCACGCCGGCCGCGACCGCCTCGTTGTTGCCCACGTGCCCTGCGCACACGATCATCGACTTGCCGTGCGCCAGCCAGGCCCCGGCGATCCGGTCGATGCCGTCGCCCTCGACGAGCTTGGCGACGTCCGCGGCCGGGAGGGCCGGCAGCCGCATGAGCTCCACCATGTAGTGCGCGTACTCGCGGTACGCGCGCAGCGCCATCCGCCGCACCCGCGGGTGGTTCGGCGGCAGCCCCATGACGCGGCCGAAGTTGGCGTCCACGAAGCGGCGCTTCATGGGCCAGGCCAGATACGAGATCTGATTGACGCTGCCGATGACGGGCACCGTCAGCCGCGTCGGCAGGTGGACGAGGGCCGCGGCCATCAACCGGTAGGCGATGACGGCGGCCTTCTCCACGATGCGCGGCGGGGTGGACTCGAGGCGCCGGTGCGGCGCCTCGAGCTTCTTGTCCTTCGTATCGGTCACTCGCTCGCGGCTGCCTTCGCCCTCGTGGCCGTCGCCCGCGTCGCCGAGGGCCCCTTCGCCTCCTCGGTGCCGACGAGCGTCTCGTTGTCGTCACCGCGGATGAAGGCCTCGACGCGCTGGTGGGCGACGTCGTCATGGATCTGGATCGGCGGGCTCTTCATGAAGTAGCTCGACGGAGCGACAAGGGTACCCTGCAGGCCGCGATCGAGGCCGATCTTGGCGCACCGGACGGCGTCGATGATGACGCCGGCCGAGTTGGGGCTGTCCCAGACCTCGAGCTTGAGCTCGGCCTTGAGCGGCACGTCGCCGAACGTCGTGCCCTCCATGACGATGTGGCAGTACTTGCGGTCCTTGAGCCACGGCACGTAGTCGCTCGGGCCGACGTGGATGTTCTCGGGGTCGATGTCGTAGTCGAGCATCGAGGTGACCGCATTGGTCTTGCTGATCTTCTTGGACTCCAGGCGCTCGCGCTCGAGCATGTTCATGAAGTCCGTGTTGCCACCGAAGTTGAGCTGGTAGGTGCGGTCGAGGCGGACGCCGCGGTCCATGAACAGCCGGGTCATCACGCGGTGCGTGATGGTGGCGCCAACCTGGCTCTTGATGTCGTCGCCGATGAGGGGGAGGCCGGCCGCGGCGAAGCGGCGCTGCCAGTACGGCTCACGCCCGATGAACACCGGGATCGCATTGACGAATGCGACGCCGGCCTGGAGCGCCTGCTCCGCGTACCACTTGGTGGCCTCCTCGCTCCCGACCGGGAGATAGGAGACCAGGACGTCCACCTGGCGGTCCTTGAGGATGCCGATGATGTCCGCGGTGGGGCCGGGCGCCGGCTGGATGACCTGGGACAGGTACTTCCCCAGGCCGTCGTGGGTCATCCCGCGCTCCACGGTCACGCCGGTGTGCGGCACGTCCATGAACCGGTACGTGTTGTTCTGGCCGGCGTAGATGGCCTCGGAGAGGTCCTTGCCGACCTTGGTCACGTCCACGTCGAACGCGGCCACGAACTCGATGTCGCTGATGTGGTAGTCGCCCAACTGGACGTGCATCAGGCCCGGCACGAAGTCCTCGGCCTTGGCGTGCTCGTAGTAGTAGCGGCCCTGGATGAGGGAGCTGGCGCAGTTGCCGACGCCGACGACGGCCAGCCGGATCTTCTTGCGCGGTGCGTTGGGCGTGCTCTCGCTAGGGGTCATGCTCGATCTCCGTGTTCGGGGTGCTCGGCGCGCCCGCGCCGCTATCCCTCCGAGGCGGCTGCCTGGCGGATCGTGGCGACGATGCGCTGGATGGTCGTGATGGTGGCGAGGACGGCGATCAGGCCGAGGGCCGCCTCGATGACGAGGTCGCCGGTTCCCGACGGGCCGACGCCGGCGATGCCGGCCCACACGAGGCCGACGGTGAGGATCACGAGGCGGACCTCGCGCGGGGCGAGGCCCACGTTCGCCATGCCGGTGCCGGGGGCGAAGCCCAGGCTCTCGGCTTTGGCGCGGGTGTAGCTGACCATGAACGCGGAGGCCATGGCCGCCGACGAGAGGATCGCCACCGGATTGAGGCCCGCCGCCAGGCCGCCGGCCGAGATGCCGACGTACACGACGCCCTCGCCCCAGCGGTCGAAGGTCGAATCCATGAAGCCGCCGACCTTGCTGACGCGGTTCGTCGCGCGCGCGAGCGCCCCGTCGAACAGGTCGAACACGCCGCCGAAGATCACGAGGAGGCCGGCCACCAGCCAGTCGCCGACTCCCGCCGCGATCGCCGCGACACAGGCGACCAGGAAGCCGATGACGGTCAGCGCGTTCGGGGACAGGCCCAACCGGCCGAGCCCGATCGCGATGGGGGTCATCAGCCCCCGGATCCTCGCCCGGAGCTCGGGCGAGACGAACGAGCCGCTCACGGTTCCTGCCTCCCTGGTGGTGTCTCGGCGGTGGCGAGACCCAGCGCCCGCGCCTCGCGGACGCGGAGGGCCTCGAACGCCTCCGGCACGATGGTATGCAGGGTCACGCGGCCCTCGCGGCGCGCCCGCACGAGGCCGGCCTCGCGGAGCTTGGCCAGGTGCCACGAGACGAGCGGCTGGGAGAGGCCGACCCGGTCGACCAGCTCCGTCACGGTGGCCGGCCCGTCGGCCAGCTGCCGCAGCAGGCGCAAGCGGTTCACGTCCGCCAGGATCTTGTAGACGCGGCGCAGCTCGCGCAGGTCGTCGGGCTGGTCGACGACGTTGGCGATGGTGCTCCGGATCCGAGCCGGGGAGGGTGACACGGGCTTGCGCAAACCTCGATAGTCGATCGCAACCGCAGTCCAATCAATCGCGGTTGATATCAACGAGCGTTGATCCTAGGTGGGCGAGCGTCGGGTGTCAACCCCGGCCCGCGGCACCCCCGGCCCCGCCCGCCAGTCCCGGCCCGAGGCACCCGATCGTGCGCCCGGGCCCTGAACCGTCCCCGGCCCCGTACGAGCGTTGCGCCCGGAGATCGATCCGTGCCGCCGGCGCACGGTTGGGACGCCGGGGGCAACACGGGCGCGGGGAGCGGCGCGGTTCGACGCAGGCCCGACACGGCGCCGTCCGACACCTCGTTGGCAGCTGCGGACCGCGAGGCGCCGCTGCGCGCAGTCATCGACAGCCCGCCCGCGCGCCCACCGGCGGGATCCGCCGCCGTGCCGCGCGCCCCGTACACTCCCCGCGTGGAGCGACGCTCGTCCGGTGCGGCCCTGGTCCTCCTGGCCGTGATGGGGGCCGGGGCGTTCCTCGCCGGGCTCGAGCTGATGATCACCGCGGTCGCGCTGCCGGCGATCGTCGGCGATCTCGCCGGCTGGCAGCGCCTCCGCGAGGCCTCGTGGGTCATCAACGGCTACCTGCTGGTCTACGTGGTGACGATGCCGCTGGCCGGGCGGCTCGGCGACCTGTGGGGCAACCGGCGACCGTTCCTCGCCGCGCTCGTGGTGTTCACGCTCGGCTCGCTGCTGGCGGGCTCGGCGCAGACCCTCGAGGCGCTGATCGCCGCCCGTCTGGTGCAGGCCGTCGGCGGCGGGGCCCTGATCCCGCTCGCCACATCGGCGGCGGCGCATCTGTACCGGGGGCACGCGAGGCCGCGAGCGCTGGGGGTGGTGGGAGCGCTGACATTCCTGGGCATGGCCGCCGGGCCCTTCCTCGGCGCCGCGGTCCTCGACGCGGTGCACCCGGACGCCGCCGTAGCCCGGCTGGGCATCACGCCGAACGGCGCCGTCGCAGCCCTCCTCGTGCCGGCCTGGCGCTGGATCTTCTACGTCAACGTGCCGATCGGGGTCGTGGCCCTCGCGCTCGCCTGGGCCGCGTCCGCGGACTGGGACACGCCCCGGCGCCCCGGCCGCGTGGACCTCGCGGGGGCGGCTCTGGTGGCGTCGGCCCTGGTCGGCACGCTCGGGGCGCTCACCCTTCTGGGTAGCTGGTCAAGCCCCGGCTCCGGCGGGCTGGACCCCGTCGCTGCGGTCCTGGCGCTCGCGGCGCTCGCGGTCGTCTCACTGCCGCTGGCCGTCTGGCACGGCCTCCGGGCCCGCGACCCGTTCCTCGACCCCCGCCTGTTCCGCAGGCCGGCGTTCGCGTCGGCGGCG
Source organism: Chloroflexota bacterium (assembly GCA_021815005.1). Taxonomy (GTDB): domain Bacteria; phylum Chloroflexota; class Limnocylindria; order Limnocylindrales; family CSP1-4; genus CAIXZV01. The sequence continues at coordinate 9,033 of JAKAHL010000016.1, read as the reverse complement.
CTGGTGTCGCTGCTCACGGGCTACGGGCTGGCAACCGCGATCGTGGGTGCTGCCGTGTTCGTGGACCGCGTGCTGTACGGCGGGCCCGACCAGCAGCGGGTGGCGCTCGGGGCGCTCGCGGCAGCCACGGCGGTCGGTGCGCTGGCTTCGGGCTGGGCGCTGCGCGCGCTCGGGCTCCGGCTCGTCTCGGTGGTGGGCCTGGCCGCGTCGGTCGCGGCGCTCGTGGCCATGGCGGGCTGGACGCCCGGCACCGGGATCCCCGCCGCCGCGGCCGCCCTTGCGCTGTTCGGGGCGGGTTTCGGCCTGACGGTGACCCCGCGCTCGGCTGCCGCAGCCGAGGCGGTGGACCCCTCGGCGTACGGCGCTGCGGCTTCCGTGGTGACGGTGGCCCGCATGGCGGGCATGGCGGTCGGCCTGGCGATCCTGACGGCCTACGGCTCCACGACCATCGACCACCTGTACGACCAGGTGTACGCCACCGCCGACGCCTACAAGCAGTTCATCCCCGCGGCGCTTCGCGACCGGCCGCTCAAGGACGGCCAGGTGGTGGCGGCACTCGAGGCGTGGGCGGCCCGCGAGGCGGCGCAGATCATGGTGGGCGTGTTCCTGCTGGCTGCGGCCGTCACCGCCGTGGCCATCGTGCCCGCGCTCCTCCTCGGGGGCCGTCGGCGTATGCTCGCCTCCGACCGGGCGCCCGCCCCCGGGCCGTAGCACCCGAGATGCCGATGCCGCCCCTCCCGCCGACCAGCGTCGCCCCCGGTCCGTCGCCGATCGTCGTGCGGGGCATCGCGCGGACGGGCGGACGCAGCGTGGCGATCGGCGGGAGCGAGGACCTCGCCAACGTGCTGCGTGATCCCGACGCCGTCGTCTGGGTGGACGTCACGGCGCCCGACGGCGTGCCCGTCACCGACATCGCCGCCCTGCTCGACCTGCACCCGCTCGTCACCGAGGACATCGCCGAGCGCAACCAGCGCGCGAAGTTCGAGGAGGTGGACGGATCGATCCACATCGTGATGTTCTCGGTGCGGTATGACGCGGGCGCCGTGGACACCGTGGAGGTGGACCTCGTTCTCGGCGGGCGGTCGCTGCTGACCGTGCACGACGCCGGCTTCGACCCATTCGAGCTCGATCAACTCCGCCGCGACCCGTCGGGCGTGCTGGGACGGGGTACGGACTACGTGCTGTACTCGATCACCGACGGGCTCGTGGACGCGCTGTTCCCGGTGATGGACGCCATCGAGGACCAGATCGACGAGCTCCAGGACGAGGTCATTCGCAAGGTGACGCGCATTACCCTGGAGCGGCTGTTCGCCCTCAAGCGACAGCTCATCAGCCTGCGCCGCGCCACCTCGCCGGCCCGTGAGATCTTCAACCAGCTCACGAACCGCGACCTCGCGCTGGTCTCGGCCGACCACGTCATCTACTTCCGCGACGTGTACGACCACCTCATCCGGGTCACGGACGAACTCGACAACGACCGAGACCTGGTGGCCGGCACGCTGGACGTCTACCTGTCCACGGTGAACAACAACCTGTCGGTGACCATGAAGCGCCTGACCGGCGTGACCGCCGTTCTGGCCGGGATCGGCGCCTTTGCCGGGATCTTCGGCATGAGCGAGGCCGGCTCCGCGTTCGCGGGGACCGAGGCCGTCGGGTTCTGGCTCGTCACGGGCGGGGTGTTCGGTCTGGCGCTCGTCCTGGCCTGGGTCCTGCACCGGATTGACTGGATCTAGCCGGCCCGTCTTGCGCCCGGGCCCGAGCCGCGCCGGGCCCGAGCCGCGCCGTGCTCCGCCGCGCCGTGCTCCGCCGCGCCGTGCTCGGTCTGAGGGGCCGACGGGACGGTTCGAGTCTCGCGGAACCATCTCGCCTGAGCGCCTGACAGGCCGGGTGTCGCGCGACGCGGGAGCTCCCGCGCCGCCGGTCCCGGGTCGTGGGCGGATCGGGACTCCGAGCCTCGGCGCGAGGCGCATCGAAGCCACCCGACGCGCTCAAGTGGTTCTGCCAGTTTCGAACGACCTTGCATGCAGCCTGCCGCCGGACGCGCCGCCGCCGGACCGCGGACACCGCGAGCCGGACGCGCCGCCGCCGAACGCGCCGCCGCCGGACCGCGGACACCGCGAGCCGATCGCTACGAGCAGACCCGAGGATGCGGGACCGGGTGAGCGTCCTTCGGGTCGGCGTTCCCCACCGAAAGCGGCAGCGCGAGGACCTGGGTCTTGGGCGGGATACCGTACCCCTCGCTCGTCTGCAGCCAGAGCTCCTCGGTGGTGGCCGCAGCTGCCCGGTCCATGTTCAGCTGGTGCGGGTAGACGTTGGTGATCTCGTACTGGTACAGCTTGTTGTCGCTCGTGTAGACCATCACCAGGTCGGACACCAGTCTGTTCGGGGTCCCCTGCACGATCACGAGGTTGTAGATCGGCCCGAACATCCCATCGCGGGCATGGGCGTAGATGTAGACCGGCTTGCCCTGGCCCGGCTGCCCGAACGGCGCCGCGGTCTGGTACATCGCCACGTCGCAGTACGGATAGCCCGACGGCCCGGCCACGACCGGCAGGTCGATCTGCAGGGCGGGGATGACGATGCGTGTCGCGACCGGCGGGCCGCTCGAGGGCGAGGGCCCGGCGGATCCGCCCGGGCTGCCAGCCGGCGCCGCTGACGGAAGGTCGAGCGCGATCGATGGCTCGGGCACGCCGCTCGTGTCGGACGCCGACGGCGCGGCCACGACGCCCGCCGCGGTGGGGTCGGCGTACGAGAGGAGGCCCGCCGTCACGAGGACCACACCCAGCGCCACGATCAGCGCGGGGATCAGCCTCGTGAACAGCGCGCGGGCGAGCGCGAGGACCGCGTGCACCTGACTCAGGCCCCGCACCGGACGATGTGCACCGGCGGGTTCGCCGCCGCGGCGTCTGTCGCTGCGGTCGACACGGGTTCCGCCACCACTTGCGTCTTGCCGGGTGTGCCGTGCGGCCCCTCGGAGGTCTGGAGCCAGAGCTCGTCATGGCGGGCGGCGATCGCCGCGTCGAGCGTGACCTGGTGCGGCAGCACCTTGGTGATCCGGTAGACGTGGAGCATGGCGTCGCTGGTGTAGACGTCCACCAGCATGCCGACCATCTTGCCTGGCGTCCGCTTGAGCATCGTCAGGTCGTAGATGGGGTAGAACATCCCCACCCGCGCGTGGGCGAACAGGTAGGTGGCCCGCGCCTGACCGGGCTGGCCCAGCGGCGGGCCGAGGTACATGGCGACGTTGCAGTAGGGGTAGACGTTGGCCGGCGGCGACTTGGTGACCGCGAGGTCGATCCCCAGGTCCCGCACCACCACGCGCGTCGCGACCGCGGGGTCGCCGGACGCCGACGGCGAGGCCGTCGCCGACGGTGCGGGCGCCAGCGAGACGGTCGGCACCGCCGACGGGGACGGCAACGGAGCGGCACTCGGCGACGGGGAGGGCGAGAGCACGGCGGCGCTCGGGCCGGGCGTCGGCGCCGGCGATGGTGCCGTCGGGCCGCAGCCGGCAACCGCGATGGCTGCCGCTGCCAGCGCGGCGGTCAGGCGGGGGAGGCGCGTGACGGTTCGCATCGCGCCCGCATGGTATCGCCAGCTCGCGCCGACGACCGTCCCCCGATGGTGCTGGTACGCTCGTGGCGCATGGGCAGCAGACTGGCCGTCGCGACGGGCTTGCTGGCGGGGCTTCTCGTTGGCGGGCTAGCCGTGGGCGGCGCCGTGGCGCTGCTCCCGCCGCCACCGGCCCCCACGATCCCCGCGCCCTCGCCGATCGTCGTCGCCACGCCCCAGGCGTCCTCGAGCCCGTCCGCCGCCCCGGAGCCGGTCGCCTCGCCGTCGGCATCCCCAACACCGTCGCCAACGCCGACCGCCCAGGCGTTCGGCATCGGCCAGCTGGCCCCGGACCTCAAGCTGGCCCGGGCCGGCGGCGGGACGCTCAACCTGCTGTCGCTCCGCGGCAAGCCTGTGTGGGTCAACTTCATGGCCACCTGGTGTCCCGAGTGCCGCACCGAACTGCCGCAGATGGCGGGCTTCCAGGCTCGGTACGCCCGGGCCGGCCTGACGGTCGTGCTCATCGACGTCAGGGAGCCGGGCGCGGACGTCACGGGCTACCTGAAGTCGATCGGCGTCTCGCTCCCGGTCGGTATCGACGCGGACGGTGCCGCCGCCGCGGCCTGGAGGACCCTGGCGCTGCCGACGCACTTCTGGCTCACCGGCGAGGGCGTTATCGCGGCGGGCGCCGTGGGCTCGATCGGCCCGGACCAGATGGCGGCCAATCTGAAGACCATTCTGCCGGGCGTGACCGTCACGCCGTGAGGAAGAGGGCGCCGGGCGACCGGCGCCAACTAGCCGATGGCCTTGGCGGCGGTCGCGACAGCGTCCAGCAGCACACCCGGGAACAGCCCGAGCACGATCGTCATCACCGTCGTGACCGCGAGGCCGGTCCACACCAGGCGTCCGTGCGTTGCCACCGAGGTCTCCGCGTCCGGATCGCGCATGAACATGTAGACCACGATCCGCAGGTAGTAGAACGCCGCCGCCGCCGCGTTGAGGACCGCGAGGACCGCGAGGACGTTCAGCCACGCATTCGTGTGGCCCGCCTGGATGGCCGCGGTGATGATGTAGAACTTGCCGAAGAACCCGGCGGTCGGCGGGATGCCCGTCAGGCTCAGCAGGAACAGGAACATCAGCCAGGCCAGGGCGGGCTCGCGTCGCACGAGGCCGGCGAACGTGGACAGGTTGCTGGTGACGCCCGTCTTGCGCTGGATCGCGCCGATGACCGCGAAGGCGCCGAGGTTCATGAACGCGTACGCCGCGCCGTAGTAGAGCAGGCCCTCAAGACCCTGGATCTGCCCGGCGGCGAAGGCCGCGAAACCCACCAGCATGTAGCCGGTGTGGGCGATCGAGGAGTAGGCGAGCGTCCGCTTGACGTTGTCCTGGGTCAGCGCCACGAGGTTGCCGAGCGTCATGGTGAGCGCGGCCAGCACCATCACGGCGATGTTCCACTGGGCCGCCATCGGCAGGAGCGCCCCGGCGAACAGGCGGATGATCACCGCGAACGCGCCCACCTTCGGCCCGACCGACAGGTAGCCGGTCACCGGCGTCGGCGAGCCCTGGTAGGCGTCGGGCGTCCAGTAGTGGAACGGCACCGCCGCGATCTTGAACGCGACCCCGGTCATCAGGAACGCCAGGCCCAGCCCGAGGCCGGGGCTGAACGGCGCGGTCCCGGCGACGACCGCGGACAGGTTGGCCGCCACCGCGTCGATCCGCGTCGTGCCGGTCATCCCGAACATGAACGCGATCCCGAACAGGAAGATCGCCGAGCTGAACGAGCCCAGCAGGAAGTACTTGATGGCGCCCTCGGTGGAGAACCCGTCGGTCTTGTGGTAGCCGGCGAGCAGGTAGCCGGGCAGCACCATCAACTCCAGGCCGAGGAACAGCACGATGAGGTCCGCGGCCCCCGCGATGAGCATCGCGCCGGCCATCGCGAACACCAGGACCGCATTGAATTCCGCGACCGGCAGCCCGCGCTCGCCCAGGTAGTCGGGCGCGAACGCCGCCGTCAGCGCGGCGATGGCAACGAACAGCAGGCCGAGGAAGGTGGTCAACGCGTCGACGCGGTACGAGCCGCCGAACGCGGTCGTGCCCGACTGGCCCACGGCCACCGTCAGGGCGGCCACGATCGCGAGGCCGGCGAAGGTTGCCGTCAGGGCTGCGGTCTTGCGGCCGGGCCAGACCAGGTCCACCAGGATCACCGCGGCCGACACGAGGACGGCGGCGATGAACGGCGCCATGGCGGAGGTGTCGGAGAAAGTCACCGGAGTCCTCCTACCGCCACAGGCCCAGGGCGATGGGGGCGGCCTGTCCGACCGCCGCGAGCGTCGCGTTCACCGAGCCCGAGATCAGCCCGAGGATCAGGCCCGGGAAGAGCCCGAGCACGACGACGAGGGCGCCCAGCGGCACCAGCGTCATGGCCTCCACCGGCTTCATGTCCGTGAGGTGGTCGCCGAGACCCCGCAGGAACTCGGACAGCTCGCCGAAGGCCACGCGCTGGAACATCCAGAGCAGGTAGCCCGCCGCGAAGATCATCACGAAGGCCGCGACAACCGCCGCCGCCGGGATGGCCGCGAAGGTGCCCAGCAGGGTTAGGAACTCGCCCACGAACCCGGACAGACCCGGCAGGCCCACCGAGGCGAAGACGAAGAACCCGAGCGCCGCCGCGTAGACCGGCGTGGCCGAGCCCAGGCCGCCCATCTTGGCGATGGTGCGGTCGTGGGTCCGCTCGTAGATCACGCCCACGAGCAGGAACAGGGCGCCGGTGATCAGGCCGTGGTTGACCATCTGGAGGATGGCCCCCTGGAGCGCCTGCTGCTGGAACGCGAAGATGCCCAGCGTCACGAAGCCCATGTGGCTGACCGACGAGTACGCGACCAGCTTCTTGAGGTCCGGCTGCACGAGCGCCACGATGGCGCCGTAGATGATGCCGATCAGGCTCAGCACGATGATCAGCGGCGCCCACCAGTGGGCGGCCTCGGGGAACAGCGGCAGCGCGAAGCGGATGAACCCGTAGCCGCCGAGCTTGAGCAGCACGCCGGCCAGGATCACCGAGCCCGCGGTGGGGGCCTCGACGTGGGCGTCGGGCAGCCAGGTGTGGAACGGGAACATCGGGACCTTGATCGCGAACGCAAGGGCGAACGCGCCGAAGGCGAGGATCCCGAACGAGCCGTTGAAGTGGCCCTGCTGCGCCCACGCGATCAGCGACCCCAAGTCGAAGGCATCCTGCCACGACCCGTTGTGGCCCGACTGGTAGATGAACGCGGTCGCCAGGATCGCGACCAGCATCAGCAGCGAGCCGACCAGCGTGTACAGGACGAACTTGATCGTCGCGTAGATGCGGTTCCTGCCGCCCCAGACGCCGATGATCAGGTACATCGGGACGAGGACGACTTCCCAGAAGATGTAGAACAGGAACAGGTCCTGGGCCACGAACACGCCGGTCATGCCGACCTCGAGGATCAGGAACGAGACCATGTACTCCTTCACGCGGTTCTGGATCGGCGAGAAGGAGGCCAGGATGCTGATCCACGACAGCGTGGTGGTCAGCACCACCAGCACCAGGGACAGCCCGTCCGCGCCCACCGAGTAGTTGATCCCGAAGGCCGGGATCCACTGGTAGGTCTCGCGGAACTGGGTGCCGCCGGCGGTGACGAACCCGCCCAGCATGAGGAGCGAGACGGCCCACGTGACCAGCGCGAACCCCAGCGCGACGTAGCGCGCCTGGTCGGGCTTGCCGCTGTTGGTGAGGGCGACGGCGATGGCGCCGACGAGCGGCAGGAATGTGACGATGGTGATGAGCGGGAGCCCGGAGGCGGTCATCGCGGCTGCCCCACGATCAGGAGGAAGGAGCCCGCCATCACGATCAGCCCGATCGCGATGCCAAGGGCGTAGTTCTGGACGCGGCCCGTCTGGATCTGGCGCAGCCCGCCGCCGGCGTCCTTGACGATCGTGCCGACGCCGTTGACCGTCCCGTCAACGATGGTCCGGTCGAACCACCACAGGAACGCGGCCACGGCTCCGCCGATCCGGATGAACAGCAGGTCGTTGATCTCGTCGAACCACCACTTGTTGAGCGAGCCGCGGTAGAGGAAGCGCGTGGCGCTGCTGCTGCCGGCGATCGCGTCCACCGTGTCCTGCTTGACCTTGCGCGAGCCCCAGCCGAACAGGTACAGGCCGCTGACCAGGCCGGCGAGCGCCGCCGCCACGCTGATCACGATGAGCACGGCGTCCACCGGCAGGCCGAACAGCGTCTCGACGGGGGTGCGCGCGAGGATCTGCTCCGACTGCTCAAACACCGGCTTGAGCCAGCCGACCAGCAGGCCGTTGCCCAGCGGCAGGCCCACCGCCATGCCCAGGAAGACCGACGGGATGGCGAGCAGCACGAGCGGCAGCGTCATCTGCCAGGCGGACTCGTGGACGTGGGGCGCCACGGCCGGGTCCACGCGGGACTCGCCGTAGAACGTCTTGCCCATCAGGCGCCACATGTAGAACGCGGTCATCACGGCCACGACCACGCCGATGAGCCAGACCCAGGTGAAGCCGGTCTTGAAGGCCTCGCCCAGGATCTCGTCCTTGGAGAAGAAGCCGGCCAGCGGCGGGATGCCCGCGATCGCGATCGTGCCGATGAGCATGGTGGCGTGCGTGATCGGGGTCTTCTTCCACAGGCCGCCCATGCGGTTCATGTCCTGCTCGCCGTCCACCGAGTGGATCACCGAGCCCGAGTCGAGGAAGAGCAGGCCCTTGAAGAAGCCGTGGCTCATCAGGTGGAAGATCGCCGCGGTGTAGGCGCCGACGCCCAGGGCCGCGAACATGTAGCCGAGCTGGGAGAGCGTGGAGAACGCGAGCACCCGCTTGATGTCGGTCTGGGTGAACGCGATCGACGCCGCGAGGATGGCGGTGAAGATCCCGATGCCGGCCACCACGACCATCGCGTCCTGCGCGGACGAGAACAGCGGGTTGGCGCGGGCGACGAGGTAGACGCCCGCGTTGACCATGGTGGCCGCGTGGATGAGGGCGGACACCGGGGTCGGGCCCTCCATCGCGTCCGGCAGCCAGACGTGCAGCGGGAACTGCGCGCTCTTGCCCATCGCCCCGCAGAACACCAGCAGCGCCACGATGGTGAGCGGGACCGTGTTGTGGGCCCCCTGCTCCACCAGCTTGGCGAGCGACCCCTGGATGTTCAGCGTCCCGGTGTTGACGAAGATCGCCATGATCCCGAGCGCGAACCCGACGTCGCCGACGCGGTTGACGATGAACGCCTTCTTGGCGGCGAGGGCCGCGGAGCGCTTGTGGTACCAGAACCCGATGAGCGAGTAGCTGGACAGGCCCACCAGCTCCCAGCCCGCGAACACGAGCAGCCAGTTGTTCGCGAGCACCAGCAGGAGCATCGAGAACATGAACAGGTTCAGGTAGGCGAAGAACCGCCAGGTGGCCTTGTCGTGCGCCATGTACCCGATCGAGTACACGTGCACGAGCATG
>JAKAHL010000252.1 GCA_021815005.1 Chloroflexota bacterium | reverse complement strand
GAGACGCTGCGCGGCGCGCCCGAGCTCATGGCGCTCGGCGCTGCCCCCCGGGTGCTGGAGACGGTGCGCGCAGCCGACGCCAGGCTCGCCGCCGCGGAGCGGCGCTCGGCGCTGGGAGCCGGAACCGGGACGCTGGTCGCCGGCATCGCGTCGGGCGGCGCGGTGTGGCTGTCGCTGGCGGCCGGGATCGCCGCGGTGCGGGCCGGGAGTCTCGACGGCGTGGCGCTGGCCGTGGTGGCGCTCACGCCGATCGCCGTCCACGAGGTGGTGACCCCTCTGGCGCCCGCTGCCCGGCTGCTGCCCGGCCTGGCCGCCTCGGCCGGCCGTGTCACCGAGCTCCTCGCACGGCCCGAGCCGGTGCGCGAGCCGGCGATCCCGGCCGCCGTCCCCGACGGTCCGCTCGGCCTGCGCGCGCGCGGACTCCGCGTCCGGTATCCGGGCGCCGAGGCCGACGCCCTGGGGCCGCTCGATCTCGACGTGCCGGCCGGGTCCCGTCTCGTGGTGACCGGCCCCAGTGGCAGCGGGAAGACCACCCTGGCGGCCGCCTGCCTGCGGTTCCTCGATCCGGCGGGCGGATCGCTGGCGCTGGTTGGCCCGGGTGGTGTGGCCGTGGACGTCACCTCGCTCGCCGGGGACGACGCCCGGCGGGCCACGGGCCTGTGCGAGCAGGACCCCCACGTGTTCGACGGGACGCTGGGCGACAACCTGCGCCTCGCCCGGCCGGGAGCCACCGATGCCGATCTCGCCGCGGCGCTCGCCGCGGCGGGGTTGCTCGGGTTCGTCCGCTCGCTCCCGGCTGGGCTCGCGACGCCGGTGGGGGAGCACGGGGCGAGGCTGTCCGGCGGCCAGCGGCAGCGGCTGGCGCTGGCCCGGGCGCTGCTCGCCGACGTGCGCGTCCTGATCCTCGACGAGCCCACTGAGCATCTCGACGAGCCCGCGGCCCGGGCGTTCGCCGCGGAGCTGCCGTCGGCGGCTGCGGGCCGGACCCTCCTGGTCCTGACGCATCGTCCGGAGCTGTTCGACGGGCCCGGGTGGGCGCGCGGTCCCGAACTGGGGTCCGGACCGTCGTAGACTCGTGGCCATGGACGACGACGCCCTCTGCTTCCAGCCCGCCGCCGACCTGGCGCGACGCATCCGCGCCGGCGACGTCAGCTCCGCCGAGGCCGTGGACGCCTGCCTGGCGCGCATCGAGGAGGTCAACGCGGCGCTCAACGCGGTGGTCCGGCTCGCCCCCGACGCGCGTGGCCGGGCGCGGGCCGCGGACGAGGCGTTCGCGCACGGCGAGCCGCTGGGGCCCCTCCACGGCGTCCCGTTCACGCTCAAGGACTCCATCGACACCGCCGGCCTGGTCACGACGGCAGGCACGGTCGGCTGGCGGGACCGGGTGCCGAGCCGCGACGCCACGGTGGCCGCGCGGCTGCGGGCCGCCGGCGCCATCCTGCTCGGCAAGACGAACACGCCCGAGTTCACCTGGTCCGACGAGACCGACAACGACGTGTACGGCCGGACGAACAACCCGTACGACCTCGAGCGCACGCCGGGCGGGTCGAGCGGCGGCCCGGGTGCCATCGTCGCTGCCGGCGGATCGCCGTTCGACATCGGCAGCGACACCGGCGACTCCATCCGCCAGCCTGCCCACGTGTGCGGGATCGCAGGGATCAAGCCCACCAGCGGCCGCGTCCCGCGCACCGGCCACTGGCCCGACTATCGGGGCATTCTGGGCCCCCTGACGCAGCTCGGCCCGATGGCGCGGCGCGTGGACGACCTCGCCCTGGTGCTGCCGGTGATCGCCGGGCCGGACGGCGAGGACCCGCAGGTGGCGCCGGTGGCCATGCCGGACCTCGAGCGGCGCGACGTCCGGGGGTTGCGGGTCGTGGCGTTCGCGGACAACGGGATCCGGACGCCGACGCCGGCCACCGCGAGCGCGGTCGAGGCGGCCGTCAGCGCGCTGGCGGAGGCTGGCGCCGTCGTGCGTCGCGAGGTGCCGCCGGGCCTGCCAGCGGCGTGGCAGGTCTGGGACGCGATGATCCGCGCCGACGGCTGGGCGTGGCTGCAGCGGCTCATCGCCGGCGCCGGCACCCCCGGCATGGGCTCGTACGACACGCGCGGCTGGCTGTCGCCGGCCACGGCGCTGCCCGGACCCGAGCTCACCGCGCTGCTCGAGCGGGCGGACGCGATCCGAGCCGCGTTCCGCCGCTGGATGGCTGACGTGGACGTCATCGTCTGCCCCGCCATGCCGCAGGCCGCGATCCGCCATGGCGAGAGCAACGCCGACTGGTTCGGTGACACCTACAGCGACGTCCACAACCTCACGGGCCTGCCCGCGGTGGTCGTCCGCGGCGGCTCGACGGAGGACGGGCGGCTGCCGATCGGCGTGCAGCTGGTCGCGGCGCCCTGGCGCGAGGACCTCGCCCTCGCGGCGGCGCGCCAGGTGGAAGCGGCCTCCGGCGGCTGGAGGCGACCGCCGATCTGAACCGGACCGGGGGCACTTGACCGGTCCCGAACGCATCCATTACTATACCGACCAGACGGTACAGTCATGGAGGCCACGTGTCCCGACCCGCTCGCCGAGACCAGCTCCTCGCCGCCGCCGAGCGTATCGTCCGGCGCGACGGGGTCGGACACCTCACGCTCGATGCCGTGGCCGTCGAGGCGGGCACGAGCAAGGGCGGGCTGCTGTACCACTTCATCTCCCGGGAGGCGCTCGTCACCGCGATGGTCGAGCGCCACCTGGCCGACTTCAGCGCCACGCTCGAGGCCGCGATGGCCGCCGACCCCGAGCCGCGCGGCCGCTGGACCCGCGCCTACCTCCACGCCACGGCGCCGCTCGGGGGCCCCAGCGACAGCGCGGCAGCGACGGGCCTGCTGGCCGCGATGGCCTCCAACCCGGTGCTCGCCGACCCGCTTCGCGAGCGGTACGCCGGCTGGCGCCAGCAGATGGCCCGCGACGGCCTTCCCGAGGCGGACGCGATGATCGTGGCCCTCGCCGCCGACGGGCTGTGGATGGCCGACCTCCTGGGCTTCGCGGCGCCGACCGGCGACCAGCGGGGCCAGATCCTCGCGCGACTCATGGAGCTCGCGGGATCCCCGGCGGCCGCCGCCGCCGTCCCACCACCTGAAACCCGCCGGGCCGAAGCGCCCGCAGCAGATCGGAGACACTCGTCATGAACCTGCGCAACGGCATCGCTGACCTCGTCAGCTGGTTCGCCCACCTCCTCGCCCCCGTGTCCGAGCCCGCGTGGGCTGTCACCGAGGACGACATCGCCAGCGATCGGTTCGCCCGGCGCGCGCAGGCCGGCGCCCCGGCCCAGGGCCAGCCCTCCTCGCTGTAGGCGGTGGCGACGGCGCCGCGCGTCCGGCGCCGCGCCGGTCCGCCCCGAAGGCCGCCCGCGGGTC
>JAKAHL010000251.1 GCA_021815005.1 Chloroflexota bacterium | reverse complement strand
CGTGCGCGCCCTGAGTGGGCCGACCAGATGGGACGACGGCGGCGCACGCCCCCAGGCGACTGCGCTCGACACGCTGCGCGAGCGCTTCGCCCGCGGTGAGATCACCGAAGCCGAGTTCGAGCAGGCGAAGAAGACCCTGGGGTATTCGTGATGCGTCGCGTGACACTCGGCCGGCTGGCTGCCGGCCTGCTGGCGCTCGGCCTCGTCATGCTCGTCGCGGGGGCCGCCGCTGGTGGGACGGGCGCTGGCGGCTCCGCCTCGTGGACCGGATCCGGCCCAGGGTGGGGCTCGTTCGGGTTCATGGGTTCGGGGATGATGGGCGGCGGCATGATGGGCGGCGGCAATGGCATGGGCCAAGCCATGGGCAGTGCACTCGCGGGCCGGGTCGGGCAGCCGATCTCGCCGGCCCAGGCGACCGCCCTCGGCGGTGCCACGCCGACCGGGGCGACCGTGGACCCGACCGCGAAGCGGATCACGTTCCAGAGCACCGACGTGCGCTTCGCGGTCCTCGCCAGTCCGTCCGATGGGCCGGACATGACATTCCGCATTGCGGGCCTCGTGAACCCGACCCTCGTCGTGCCGCTTGGCGCGACGGTCACGGTGCAATTCATCAACGCCGACCCCGACATGAGCCACAACTGGGCCGTCACGAACGCGCACGCCCCGTTCTCATTCATGACGATGATGGTGGGTCCGGCCTTCCCCGGCGCCGTCGCCCAGCCGCTGGGCGATCCGACCAGCGCGGGCCTGCCGAGCGAGACGGTCCGGTTCACCGCATCGGCCGCGGGCACGTACACCTACCTCTGCGAGGTGCCCGGCCACGCCGCCCAGGGGATGCACGGCACGTTCCAGGTGACAGGCGCATGAGCCGCAGAAGGCACTTCTCCGGGTTGGTTGTCGCTCTCGATGGCGACGGAGCCACGTCATGGGCCTGTGACACGCCCGCAAGGCGGGCCCTTGTAGACCCTGCGCCGGTCCTCTCCGCTTGTTCCGTCGTTCCGGAGGGTGCCGTCGCCGCAGCAGCTCATCCCAGCCCTCGCCACCGTGGGTGACGATCGGGCTTTCGAGCATCCGCTACCTGGTCACCGCGATCATCTCGCGACGCATGCTCCCGCCGTGCGCAACCCGGACCCGTCGACACCGCTGCCGCCGGCGGGGGCGTGGAGCCAGAAGGGCGCACTGGAGTCCGCTGCCTGAGCTCGGCGCACCAGGACGGCATTCACGTTTCAGGCTCAGCCCTGCTCCTCTCGCGGCGCCCGCCCCGGTACTGGTGGCGGGCCGGTACTGGCCCGCCCGGACCATAGCCTTCGCTGCTCCCCCCGATACCCTGACCTCACGATGGCACCCGGACCTGCAGGACAGGCGGGCCGCCTGCCGATGACGCTCGGCTGGCGGCGCTGGGGGCTGCTCGGCGGTGCCCTGCTCCTCGACCTCGGGGTGTACGCCCTGGTCCGGCTCACCGGCGGCGCCCCCAACCCGCTCGTTCACCTCGCCTATCTCGGGATCGCCCTGGGCGCCCTGGGTGGAGGCGCCCCGGGTGGCGCCGGGGCCGGCATCCTGGCCGGGCTGCTGCTCGGACCTCTGATGCCCGACAGCGCGACGGCCTCCTCGAGCGTGCTCGGCCAGTGGGGCTGGGCGATCCGCCTGGCGGCCTACGTCGGCGCTGGCGGCGTGGTGGGCTGGGCCTGGGATCGCACCCAGCGGTTCTGGCAGGCGGCGCAGCGCCAGGCCCTTGCGCAGCGCGACGTGGACCTCAGGCAGACGTCCGAGGCACGCCTGGCTGAGACCGTGGAGGCCGCCGCGGACGGGATCCTCGTCTTCGACGCCGCGCAGCGCCTCGTGCTCTGCAACGCCGCCGCGGAGTTCCTCCTGGGGGCCGAGCGTGGAACGCTCCTCGGACACACCGCCGACGAGCTGGCCGAGCGACTCGGCATGGCCATCCGCCCCGAGCTGGTGCAGACCCGCGAACAGTTCGGGTCGGCCATCGGGACGGGCGCTCTCCCCGACCCACGCGAGGTGTCGCTGCGCGGGCGCGGCGGCACCCGTCAGGTGCTGGAGGTGCGCGTGCGGCCCCTCCATGCCGCCACCCCCGACGATGGCCTGGTGCTCTGGCTCCACGAGGTGAGCGCGCAGCACGCCCTGACGGCAACACGGGCCGCGGAGCTGGCGGACCTGCAGGCGGCGGCCCAGGCTGCCGCGGGCGCCCCTTCGGCAGCGGCCGCGGGCGAGGCGCTGCTCGTCCAGTTCGCCCGCACCTCGCCGCTCGTGGCGGCCGCCATCTACCTCTTCGACGCCGCGGCCACCCAGCGCCTGGCCATGTGGACGGCGCCCGGGACGGGCGGGCCCCTGCCTCCGCTGGTCCCGCCAGAGGCGGCCGCCGAGCTGCGTGACCTGGCGGGGCCGGGCGCGGTGCGCACCGAGCTGGCTCGCCTGCCGGGGCCCGCCAGCGGCCCGGCCCTGCTCGCCGAGCGGGGTGCCCACGCGCTGCTCGTGGTGCCGCTGGTCGATGAGGGTGCTCTCGTCGGCGCGCTGCTCGCCGCCACGCGGGTAGCGCCCGAGCCGCTCGCTCCGGACGAGGCGGCCCACCTGCGGGCCATGGGAGCCCTGGCGGCCGGCATCGTGCGCCGCGCGGTGGCCGACGAGGAGGCCGCGCAGCAGCGTGAGCGCGGACGCATCGAGGCAGTGCTCGCGGACCCGGCCCTCCTTGTCCCGCACTTCCAGCCCATCGTCGATCTCGCGCGCCGGCGGGTGGCGGGCTACGAGGCCCTGGCCCGCTTCCGGCTCGAGCCGTTCCAGCCGCCCGATCGCTGGTTCGCCCAGGCCAGCGCCGTGGGGCTGGGGGCGGCACTGCAGGCCCTCGCGGTGGCGCGCGCCTGCGCCGTGGCGCAGGCGGCCGGGTTGCCCGCGGGCACCTTCCTCTCGCTCAACGTCAGCCCCCGCTACCTCTCCGATCCCATGGTGACCGCGGCCCTCGGCCACGCCCAGTTCGAACGGTTGGTGATCGAGGTGACCGAGGAGGAGGCGGTGGCCGACTATGGCGCCCTGCGCGCGGCGATTGCCCCCTATCTCGCCCGGGGGGCCCGCCTGGCGGTGGACGACGCGGGAGCGGGTTATGCCTCCATGCGCCACGTGACCGAGCTGCGCCCGGCGTTCCTGAAGCTCGACGCGCTGCTCGTGCGGGGCCTGGGCGACGATGCTGCCCGCCAGGCCCTGGTGGACGCCCTGGTGGGGTTCGCCGGGGCCATCGGCGCGATCCCGATCGCGGAGGGCGCGGAGACTCCCGCCGATCTCACCCTCCTGGCTCGCACCCGGGGCCCGCTCTTGGTGCAGGGCTACGCGCTGGCCCGCCCCGGACCGCCATGGCCGCCGGTGGCGTTTCCGTCAGTCTCCGCGGCAACCCATCCGCGACAGCCAGCCGAGGT
>JAKAHL010000250.1 GCA_021815005.1 Chloroflexota bacterium | reverse complement strand
TGCCCGGCAGGCGAGCAGGACAACCTCGCCATCCCGGCGGCGGGTCACGCCGCCGAGCTCCTCGAGCACGAGCTCCACGCGCTCGTCGAGCGTCTCGTCGAGCGCCTCGTCGGCAGCGGCGGACCCGGCGGCCGCCTCGGCCTCGTCGAGCGGGGCGTCATGATCGTCGTCCGGGGCGGGGGCGTGATCGTCGGTGGGCTCGTCCATGGCGCAAGGGTGCCACACGGACGGCCGGCGCCGCGGGCCCGCGGGAGCGGCGACCCGGCCGAACGGTCAGCGGGCCGCGTCCAGGATCGCGCGTAGCTCCCTCATGTGGTCGTCGTAGTGCTCGAGCGTCTCGCTGATGAAGTACTCCTGGTGTGCCGCGTCCTTGATCCAGCGGATCTCGGGGACCACTGTCAGGTAGCCGCGCAGCTCGCCGGCCGTGGACCGGAAGGCGGCGCGCACAGCGTCGATCGGCATCGCGCGGAAGCGGGCCAGGCCGGCCTCGTTGATCTGGTCGCCACCCGCGGCCCACGCCGCCTCGGTTTGGGCCATGCTCGGGCTGTCGGCGCCCAGCGCCAGCTCCTTCGCCGCCGCGAGGGCGGCCTCCTGCCACAGGACGATGTGGCCCATGAGGTCGCGCCCCGACCACCCGCCGGCCGCCTCCACAGGCCGGTCGAGCTGCTCGTCGCTGAGGTCCGGCAGGGCTTCGTACGCGCGGAAGCCGTCGCGCTCGTCTTCGAGGAAGGAGAGGGCGTCGAGGTACATGACGCGATGGTACGACCATCCGCGGGCCGAGCTGCGCCGAATACAAGTGGAGCCAACACGAACGACCGGCGCAGCCGCGATCCGTGGCCGACGGCAGCCCGCCGCCGGGCCCCGACGCCGCGCCACGCATCCTTTGCTAGAGTCCGCCCCGTGAGCGACGATCTTCCCCTGCACCTGCCGCCCGTGGACCCCTCGCAGGCCACCGTTCCCGCCAGCGCGCTGTCGCCCGAGCTCCTCGCCGGGCTCCTGGCCGACGGCGATGACGAGCTGGCCGCCTGGACCCTCCGCCACGCGCTCGACGAGCAGCCGCGAGCCACGGTGTTCGATGGCCTCCTGAAAGACGCGATGGCGCTCGTCGGCACGCGCTGGGCGTCGGGGCAGTGGACCGTCGCCGAGGAGCACCTCGCCTCGCGCACGCTGCTCCGCGCGCTCGAGCAGGTTCGGCCGCCGATGCGGCCGGAGCTGCGGGTAGGCCCGGTGGCCGTATTGGCTGGCGCGGCCGGCGAGCAGCACATGATCGGGCTCGTGTGCCTGGAGCAGGTCCTGGCCGAGAGCGGCTGGACCGTGGCCAACCTGGGTGCGGACCTGCCGGCGGCGGACCTCGAGCAGTTCGTCCGGCGCAACGACGTGGCCCTGGTCGCGATCTCGGCCAACGCCCCGGACCTGCGCTCCGCCGTGGCCGACGACGTGGTGGCGGTGCGCCTGGGCGCGGGCGACCGGTCCATCCCCATCGTGGTCGGCGGCGGCATCGCCTCGGTCGCCGGCATCGCCGACGAGGTGGGCGCCGACCGGGCCGTGCGCTCGCTCGCCGACGCGCTCGCCTGTGCTCGCGCCCTCCGGCCGTCCTGAGCCTGGTCCCGGGGCCGGCCCGGCGCCCTACACCGCCACCGGCTCGCGGTACTCGCCGAACACCTCGCGCAGGACGCCGCACTGCTCGCCGAGCGTGGCGTAGGCGGCCGCGCACCGGATGAAATGCGGCATCAGGTTGGCCTCGGATGACCCCGGCCGGGACGCCGCCTCCCGCAGGCCAGCGAGGGCGGCCGCCACGGCGGCGCCGTCACGCTCGCGCCGCGTGCGAGCCAGCCGCGCCAGCTGCCGCTCCAGCGATCCCGCCGGCACCGCCAGCACCGGCACCCGGACCTGCTCGTCGGTCAGGTACCGGTTGACGCCCACGATCACGCGGTCCCGGGCGTCCAGCTCGCGCTGGAAGCGGTAGGCCGAGTCCGCGATCTCCCGCTGCGGGTAGCCCTCCTCGATGGCCTTGAGCATCCCGCCGCGCTGGTCGATCTCGTCGAGGTAGCGCCAGACCTCGCGCTCCACGCGATTGGTCAGCGCCTCCACGAACCACGAGCCGCCCAGGGGGTCCACCGTTGACGCGACGCCCGTCTCCTCGAACAGCACCTGCTGCTGGCGCAGGGCGAGCAGGGCCGCCTCGGCGGTGGGCACCGCGAGCGCCTCGTCGAAGGCGTCCGTGTGGAGGCTCTGCGTCCCGCCGAGGATGGCGGCCAGCGCCTGTGTGGCCACGCGCGTGAGGTTGTTGAGGGGCTGCTGCGGCGTGAGGCTGACGCCCGCGGTCTGGGTGTGGAAGCGCATCCAGGCCGAGCGCTCCTGCCGCGCGCCGTAGCGCTCGCTCATGAGCTTCCACCAGATCCGGCGCGAGGCCCGGAACTTGGCGATCTCCTCGAAGAAGTCGCTGTGCGAGTTGAAGAAGAACGACAGGCGCGGCGCGAACTCGTCGGGGTCGAGACCGCGCGCGATCGCCGCCTCCACGTACGCCATGCCGTCGGCGATGGTGAACGCGAGCTCCTGGACCGCCGTGGAGCCGGCCTCGCGGATGTGGTAGCCGGAGATCGAGACGGTGTTCCAGCGCGGCAGCTCGCGCGTGCCGAACTCGATCGTGTCCACCACCAGGCGCATCGACGGCTCGGGCGGGAACAGGAACTCCTTCTGGGCCACGTACTCCTTGAGGATGTCGTTCTGGATGGTGCCCTCGAGGCGCTCGCGCGGCACGCCCGCCTTCTCGGCGGCCACGATGTACATCGCCCAGACCGGCGCGGCCGGCGCGTTGATCGTCATCGAGGTGCTCACGCGGTCGAGCGGCAGGCCCGCGAGCAGGACCTCCATGTCGGCGAGGCTGCTGACCGCGACGCCGCACGTCCCGAACTCGCCCTCGGCGGCCGGGTCGTCGGTGTCGTAGCCGTAGAGCGTGGGCATGTCGTAGGCGATCGACAGGCCCGTCTGGCCCGCGTCGAGCAGCTGACGGAAGCGGGCGTTGGTGTCCTCGGCCGAGCCGAAGCCGGCGAACATCCGCATGGTCCACGGGCGGCTGCGGTAGCCGGTTGGATGGATTCCGCGCGTGAACGGCGGCTCGCCCGGGAGGCCGATGTCGCGCACGGGATCGAAGCGCGCATAGGGCCCCGGGCCGTTGCGGAGGCGAGCGCCTTTGTGGTCCACCGCCGTCGGGCCGCCGGGGCCGGTCGTCGCGGCGTCGTCGAGCTCCGGGGCGCCCGGGTCCTCGTTGGCGCCCGCGGCCTCCGGGCCGCCGGGACTGGCCTGGGAATCCAGGTCCCACGGCCCGTAGAGCCCCGCCACCGCGATGTCGCCCAGCGTGGCGAACCGCTCACGACGCTCGGGCAGGCGGGCGAGGGACGGCTCCAGGCGCTCGATGCGCCAG
>JAKAHL010000249.1 GCA_021815005.1 Chloroflexota bacterium | reverse complement strand
GGGCGAGCAGGCCGTCGCCGACATGGTGCGCGAGTACGACCGTCGTCGCCGGCTGCTGGTGGACGGCCTCAACCGCCTGGGCCTGCCCACCTTCGAGCCGCGGGGAGCGTTCTACACGTTCCCCAGCATCAGCTCGACGGGCATGACCTCGGACGAGTTCGCCGAGGCGCTGATCCAGGAGGAGGCGGTGGCCGTCGTGCCGGGCAACGCGTTCGGGCCGTCCGGCGAGGGATTCGTCCGCGCCTGCTACGCCACCAGCTACGAGAAGCTCGAGGAGGCGCTCGACCGCATCGGCCGGTTCGTGGAGCGGCACCGCTACTAGGGGCCGCTCGGGCGGCCCGGCCGGCGCCGTCACCGAGCCGCGCATCGGGCCGCCTGTGCGAAGATGGCGCGGTGGCAGCGCTCGTGCTGATCCTGACCGGGACCTACGCCCTGGCCTGGGGGCTGGTGCGTGGCAGCGCCGCGGTCCGCGTGGCCGTCCGGTCCCTCGCGGATGACGGCGAGCCCACCCGGGCGCTGATCGACGCGTCCCGTCCGGTCTACGCCCGGGTCCGGGTTCGGGCGTCGGTCAGGCGCGCGCTCGTCGCGGCGGCCTGGCTGACGGTCGCGGCGTACGGGCTGCTCTTGGCGACAGTGGGTGTGGAGGTGTTCCGGTGACGGCGACGGCAGACCGCGCGGCGAGCGCGCTGGAGCGGTACGAGGCCGTGATCGGCATCGAGATCCACTGCCAGCTGCGGACCGCCTCCAAGATGTTCTGCTCGTGCTCCACGCAGTACGACGGCGCTCCGCCCAACACCCACACCTGCCCGACCTGCCTAGGCCTGCCCGGCGCGCTGCCGGTCATGAACAAGGCGGCCGTCGAGCACGTCATCGCCACCGGTCTCGCCATCGAGGGGCAGATCCCGGCCCGGACGCAGTGGGAGCGCAAGAACTACTTCTACCCGGACCTGCCCAAGGGCTACCAGATCAGCCAGTACGCCATCCCCCTCGCGGCGCACGGGCGCCTGCCCATCGAGACGTCGGCCGGGCCGTTCGTCGTGGACATCACGCGCGCCCACCTCGAGGAGGACACCGCCAAGCTGGCGCACGGGGAGGCGCCGTCGGCGAACGGCTTCCGGACCACGCTGGTGGACTTCAACCGCTCCGGCGCGCCGCTGATGGAGATCGTGACCGAGCCCTGCATCCGGACTGCCGAGCAGGCGCGCCGCTACGCGGAGGAGCTCCAGCTGCTGCTCCGCGCGATCGGGGTGAGCGATGCCGACATGGAGCGCGGCCAGATGCGCGTGGAGGCGAACGTGTCGCTGCGGCCGCGCGGGACCGAGCCGTTCGGGACGCGGGTCGAAGTCAAGAACATGAACTCGTTCCGGGCGGTGGAGCGGGCGATCGCGTTCGAGATCGACCGCCAGGCGGCGGCGCTCGACGCCGGCGAGCCGCTCACGATGGAGACCCGCGGCTGGGACGACGGCCGACAGGCCACGTACCGCATGCGGTCCAAGGAGACCTCCGAGGACTACCGCTACTTCCCCGAGCCGGACCTGCCCCCGCTGCGCGTGGACCAGGCCTGGATCGACGGGATCCGCGCCCGGGTCCCCGAGCTGCCAGCTGCCCGCCGGGCTCGCTACGCGGCCACCGGCATCACGCCCTACGACGCGGCGGTGATCGTGGCGGACCCGGGCATGACCGTCGCCTTCGAGGCCATCTCCGCAGCCGGCCCCGATCTCCCGGCCAAGGAGGTCGCCAACTTCGTCACTGGCCCGCACGCGCGCCTCGCCAAGGCGGCCGGCCTCAACGAGCGCGGGACTGCGGGCGCATCCGACCCCGCCTCAGTCGCCGCGATCCTGGCGGCGATCGCATCGGGCCGTGTCGGCCGGCCGATCGGTCGCGACCTTCTGGACCGCCATCTCGCCGACGGGACGCCTGCCGCCGACCTGCTCGCCACGGTCGCGTCCACGATCTCTGACGAGAGCGCCCTGCTCGAGCACATCGACGCGGTGATCGCCGCCAACCCCAGGGCGGCGGCCGACTTCCGGGCCGGAAAGCCCGTCGCGGGGTTCTTCGTCGGGCAGGTCATGCGGGCCACCGGCGGGGCGGCGGACGCGGCGCGGGTCGCCGAGCTCGTTCGGCAGCGGCTCGGGACGGAGGCCTGACCGGTGGGGATCGTGTCGCTCAGCTTCCTCGCCCTGGGCATCGCGCTCATCGCGTACGGCACGATGCGCGCCCGGGGGCCCTACCGGCGCTACATGGCGCTCCGCGAGCAGGACGCCAACATCGCCCGCTACGAGGCGTGGCGCGGCGGGGCCCGGCCCGCCGACAAGGCCGGCGCCTCGGTCGCGATGGCGGTGCTGAGGCGGCAGGCGCAGGTCGGCGTCGGCATCGCGGTCGCCGGCGTGGTGGCCATCGCGATCGGCTTCGTGGTCAGGTAGCGGGCGGTCGCCTGGCCGCCGCGGCGGTCCGCGCCCGGCCCGCCATATGCTTGGGCGGGGGGCCCGGCACACGAGCGGAGAACGATCGAATGCGAGAGCGGACGGACGGCACGGGCCTCGCCACGCGGGCGATCCACGCCGGCGAGCGGCCCGACCCGACCACGCACGCCCACAGCACCCCCATCTACGCGACGGCGACGTTCGCGTTCGACACCGCGGCCGAGAAGGAGGCCGCGGTGGACCGGGCGCTGGAGTGGGACCCGCGCTCGTTCTTCTACTCGCGGACCGGCAACCCGACCAACCGGGCGCTCGAGGAGAAGATCGCCTCGCTCGAGGGTGCCGAGGACTGCGTGGTGTCGGCGTCGGGCATGGCGGCCGTGTCGGCGACTTTGTTCGCGCACCTCGGCGCGGGCGACCACCTGCTGGTGGGCGACGAGGTCTTCGCGATCACCCGCGTGCTGTGGGAGGAGGATCTGCCACGGCGCGGTATCGCGGTGACGCCGGTGGACATGACGGACCTTGCCGCGCTGGAGGCCGCGTTCACGCCCCGGACGCGGCTCGTCTTCCTGGAGACCGCGTCGAACCCGCGGCTCCGGATGGCAGACCTTGACGCCGTGAGCGAGATCGCGCACCGCCACGGGGCCATGGTCATCGCGGACAACACCTTCTTCGGCCCGGCGCTGCTCCGGCCCCTGGAGCACGGCGCCGATCTCGTGGTCCACGCGGCGACCAAGTACCTGTCCGGCCACGGCGACGCGGTGTCGGGCGTGGTCAGCGGCCGCAAGGCGCTGATCGACCCCATCCGCAAGCAGACCGACACGTTCGGGCAGGCGGCCAGCCCGTTCTCGTCGTTCCTGGTCCTCCGCGGCGTGCGGACGCTGCCGCTGCGCTCGGCGAAGGGCTCGGAGAACGCGCTGGCGCTGGCGCGGTTCCTCGAGGCCGACCCCCGGGTCGAGTGGGTCCGCTACCCGGGCCTGCCCTCGCACCCTGACCACGGGTACGC
>JAKAHL010000015.1 GCA_021815005.1 Chloroflexota bacterium | reverse complement strand
TCGCGAGCGTCGCCCGCAGCACCTCGTCGAGCAGGCGGGCGCGCTCGGCCGGCGGGGTGCCGAGCCAGGCGGCGGCATTGGCGCGCACGTCGGCCACCGCGGCGTCGAGCCCGGCCGGCGGGGTGGCGGGCGGGCCGGGGACGCGCGGGTTGAACGTGTACGGCCCGGGCGCGACGGCAAAGGTGCGCGGGGCAGCGGCGAGCAGGCCGGCGGACGCGAGCGGGGCGGCGGGCTTGGCAGAGGTTGGGCGGGACGGGTCCACGGCCGCCCATCCTAGCGCGCGGTCGCCAGCGGGCCGTGTCATCCGCGCGAATGGCCGCGTGGCGAGACCGCGTCCATCGGCCGCTCGCCGCCCACCTCGAGCCCAGGCCCTCGACCGCCACCCTCGAGCACCTCGCGGCGCAGGGCCCTGCCTCGTCGCGCCCGGGCGTCGGCCGCGGCGTCGGCGGGCGTCAGGGCAGGCGATAGACGCAGACGTGCGTGGTGCCCCACGGCGAGCACAGCACCGCCTGCCTTGCCGCCCAGGCCACGGCGTGCGCGCTCGCCCACACGGGGGCCTCGCCGTCCTCGCCCACGAACCAGCGCACGCCCCGCGTCGCGTACAGGTCGCCCGGAGAGATGTCAGCCGCCGGTCGGCTCACGATCGTGATCGCCCCGGTCCGCATCAGGAACGCCGGCGCGTACGTGCCCTGCGAGACGCTCCCGGCCGGCACCGCCCCAAGCAGCTGCGCCTGGATCGCCGGCAGCCGGTAGGTGGCATTCGCGGCCCAGCCCGCCAGGGATGCGGCGCCGGGCACCACCAGGGCGGCCGCCAGAGCAGCGCCGGCCACGACGCGCCACCGCGCCGACCGCCAGGCGGGCCAGTCGGCCGCCACCCGGGCTCCCACCCCGACGAGGATGGCGAGCGCCGGCAGCATCGGCAGCTCGTAGCGGTTCGGGCGGTACGGGGCCACGGCCAGCAGCCCCAGCCCGGCGACGAGCCAGCCCGTCGCGAGCACGAGCAGCAGCCGCACCTCCGGCGCCAGGCGTCGCCAGCCGACAGCCGCCAGCGCCCAGCCCGCCGTCCCGGCCGCGACGAGCGGGGCCGACTGGGCGAGGAACCTGTCGTTCGAGGTGGGGAAGGCCAGGACGCGGTGGAGCATCGTCCTGATCGGGGCGAGGATCGGCTCGGGAGCCCAGATGCGCAGGACGTCGGCGATCGCCTGCCGGTTGGGCAGCCAGATCGCGACCACCCAGCCGAGGCCGAGCGCCGCGATCGAGAGGACGGCCCCGCCGGCCCAGCGCCGGACGGCGGGCCGCCGCGCGCCAACCACCGCCACCGCCACCAGCATCCCGCCCGCCGCCGCAATCGCCGACGGCTTGGTGCCCACTGCGAGGGCGAGCAGGACGCCCGCGAGAATCCCCCACCGCCCTGCCCGCGCCGTCCCGGCGCGCAGGACGGTGAGGGCGCCGAGGGTCAGCCACATCGCCACGCTCGGCTCCAGGAAGGCGAGCCGCCCGTAGAACAGCACCAGCGTCGCGCCGGAGAACGCCAGCGACGCCAGCGCCGCCGGCCCGGCACCGAGGTGGCGCCGCAGGCCGAGGCCGAGCGCCGCCGCCGTCACCCCGGTCGCCACGATCGAGACCAGGCGCGCCTGGACGATGCCCACCCCCAGCACCCAGAACGCCGCCGCCGTGATCGCGCTGAACGGCAGGTTGACCAGGTGGAGGGTCCAGTCGTCCGTCGCCCACCTGCCCAGCAGGACGAGATTCCGGGCGTTCATGACGTCCCACGACTCGTCGGTGAACGGGCCGTTGCTGGCGGTCACGCCAACGCTCGGATCGGCCGCGATCAGCGCCAGGAGCAGCACCATGAGGATCGCGGGCACCGCGACCAGCAGGAGCGCCCCCGGCGACGGGCGCGTCGGCCGGAGGCGGCGGCTGGCCGCTGAGGGTGCGGACGGGGCGTTGGCGTCAGCCACGGGCTGGTCTCCTCTCGCTGGGGCGCGGCTCGGATGGTACGCAGAGCCCGCGGATCGCGGCGGCACCCTTGGGCGCCTGCTGGACCCGGCACCAGCGGGGCCGGCGAGGCGTCGCGAGCCGACAACCGCGCGGCGCTGGGCTACGATCGGCTGATGGCAACCATTCTGGTCACTGGCGGCGGGCGCGGGCTGGGCCGCGCGACGGCCGAGAAGCTCGCCGGCGCCGGGCATCACGTGGTCCTGCACGCCCGTCGGGCCGAGGCGGCCGAGGCCGCGGCGGCGGCGATCCGGGCCGCGCACCCGGACGCCCGCGTCACGCCCCACGCTGCCGACCTTTCGTCGATGGCTTCCGTCCGCTCGCTGGCCGCCGAGGTCCTGGCCGCCCACGAGCGGCTCGACGCGGTCCTGCACATCGCCGGGGTGATGCAGCAGAGTGCGGCGCGCCGGCTGACGGCGGACGGCTACGAGGAGACGCTCGCCGTCAACGCCCTCGCCCCGTTCCTGCTGACGGGCCTCCTGATGCCCGCGCTCGAGCGCGCCCCGGCCGGCCGCATCGTCAACGTGAGCTCGCGACGCCACCTGCCCGGCTCGCACGGGGCGGCGGTGGACCTCGACCTCGACGACCCGATGCTCGAGCACGGCTACCAACCCGACCGCGCCTACAAGAACTCCAAGCTGGCCCTCCTGTGGGTCACCTACGAGCAGGCGCGCCGCACCAGCGGTCGGACGGTGACGGCCAACGCGGTGTGCCCGGGCTTCGTCCCGCTGACCGCCTCCGACTCCGCGCACGGCCTCACGCGCCTGCTCATGCGCACGGTCCTGGTCCGGATGCCGTTCGCGGTGTCCGTCGGCGCGGCCACAGACTCGTTCGCGTTCATGGCCACCGACCGCTCGCTCGACGGCGTGTCGGGCCGCTTCTACGGCGAGCAGCAGCCAATCGAGTCCAGCCCGGACGCGCACGACGCCGCGCGGGCGGCGCGCTTCTGGTCGCTGGCGGAGGAGCTGACCGGCTTTCGCTGGCCCGCCTGAGGTCCCCGGACGGCCGCCGTGGCCGCTCGCGTCAGGCGAGCGGGCCGCCGCGTCAGGCGAGCGGGCCGCCTGAGGGCGGCACGGTCGGCACGGTCGGCACCGGCGGCAGGAGGACCGTGACCCGGGCGCCGCTGGGGGCCAGGTTCTCGGCCCGCGCGCTGCCCCCGTGCGCCTCGGCGAGCGCCCGGACGATGGCGAGGCCTAGTCCGGAGCCCCCGCCCGCGCGCGCCGGGTCGGCGCGGTAGAAGCGGTCGAAGACGCGGTCGGTCGCGCCAGGGGGAAACCCGGGGCCGTCGTCGCTCACCCGCAGCGCCACCCAGGCCGGCACGGCCGCCGCGCTGCCGCCGGGGGCGGACGGGACCGGCAGCAAGCGCGCCTCGACCAGGACGTGCCCGCCGGGACGAACGAAGCCCAGCGCATTGGACACGAGGTTGCCGAGGATGCGCTCGACGGCCGCCCGGTCGGCCACCAGGGCCAGGCCCGCGTCGGCGGCCGCGGTGAGCTCTGCCCCGGCTGCCGTCGCCTGCCGGCCAAACCGCGCGGCCGCGTCGGCAACCGCCGCGGCGGGGTCGATCGCCTCCGGCCGCAGGCCCGCGCGGCCGGCCCGCAGCTCGTCGATCGAGCGCAGGTTGTCCACGAGCCGCTCCATGCGGGCCGCCTCCTGCGCGATCGCGTCGCCGGCCCGTGCCACTCCCGTCCCGGACGCGGTCCCGTCGCGGAGCGCCTCGGCGAAGCCGCTCACCACCGTGAGCGGCGTGCGCAGGTCGTGGCGGACGCTCGCGAGCACCTCGCGCTCCTCGGCCCTGACCCGCTCGAGCTCGGCGGTGGTGGCGTTGAAGCGGTCGGCCAGCTCCCGCACCTCGCGCGGGCCCTCGGGCGGCACCGGCGCGACCGGGGCTCCAGGCAGCGCGGCGGTGGCCGCGGTCAGGCGACTGAGCGGCCGCGTGATCGAGCGCGAGAGCGCCCAGGCAATCGGGATGCCGACCGCCGCCGTGATCAGCAGGACGATGGGCATGACCCGCAGGAGGTCATTGAGCGCCTGCGTGCCCGACGCGTCGGGCAGCGTCAGCAGGATGGCCACGGGTCCGGCCAGCGCCCCCTGGGACCTGACCAGGGTGACCGACGTGAGGACGTGCCGACCGCCACCGGCCGGCAGCTCGCCCCCGCGCGACTCGCCCGGGGTCAGGGCCGGGTCAACGGTGACAGCGGACACATCCACCGCGAGTGGCGAGGGTCGGATCGGCACCACCCGCCCGCCCACGATCTCGTAGACGCCGATCTCGGCCCGCAGCCCCGGGGCGGTGGCGGCCAGCTCGTGCTGCAGGTCGGCAACTGCCCCGGGCTGTCGGACGCGGGCGGCCACGGGCTGGGCGATGTCGCCCAGCGTCGCGAGGGCGGCGTCGCGGTGCAAACCGCGGAGGCTCACGAACAGCCCGCCGCCGACGGCGAGCACCGCGACGAGGCCGACGGCGACGAACGCGGCCGCGATTCGGGACGCGACCCGGTCAGGCATCGGCCACCAGCCGGTAGCCAACGCCGCGGACCGACTCGATCGACGGCCCGCCCGTCCCGATCTTCTTGCGCAGCTCCGACACGTGGACGTCCACGGTGCGCGTCTCGCCCGGGAAGTCCGTCCCCCAGACGTCCTCCAGCAGCGCCTCGCGGCTCAGCACGATGCCGGGGTCGCGGGCCAGGGCGGCCAGGAGGTCGAACTCGCGGGCGCGCAGCTCCAGCGGTCGCCCGGCCAGCGTTGCCTCGCGCCGTCGCGGGTCCAGCCGCAGCGAGCCCGCCTCGATCGGCCGGCCGGCCCGCAGCGACCCGTCCGAGCGGCGCAGGATCGCCTTCACCCGCGCCACCAGCGACCGCGGGTTGAACGGCTTGGTCACGTAGTCGTCGGCGCCCAGCTCCAGGCCCACGATCGCGTCCACGTCGTCAGCGCGCGCCGTCAGCATCAGGACGGGCGTGTCCGCGACGCGTCGGATGGCGCGGCACACCTCGAACCCGTCCATGCCCGGCAGCATCAGGTCCAGGACCACGAGGTCCGGCGCGGCGGTCCGGTGCAGCTCGACCGCCGTCGGGCCGTCGGCAGCGGCGACGGTCGCGAACCCGGCCCCCTCGAGGTACATCCGAACCAGATCGACGATGTTCGGGTTGTCGTCCACCACCAGGATGGTCTTCATCGCCCGCGAGTCTACGCGCGGCACGCCGGGCGACTCGGGGTCGCCCGGCGCGCCGCGCCAGGGCCAGATCGGCGTCCGGCCTGGGGCTACCGCAGGGCCCGGAGCGTGCCGCCCTCGCGGGCGGCCGCGATCCGGAGGTCGCGCCGGGCGGCCACGACGGCCCGGTTGTCCGCGTTGAGGACCGGCCTGGCGGACCCGCTGTCCCACTGGGCCGGCGTGAGCGCGAGGAGGAGGGCGGCCTGGCCGTTACCCTTCGCCTCGGCCGCCGCGATGAATCGCTGCATCGCCGCCAGCCTCGCCGCGGCGGCCGACTCGTTCTTGCCCGCGCTCTGCCCGGCGGCGATGGCAGCCTGCAGCTGGCCAGCTCGCGCCGTGAGATCCGCCGCGGTCGCGTCCACCTGGTCGTCGGCGCGCACGAGCGCCACCTGCCGCGAGACAAGGGTGTAGACGCGGTTCTGGGTCCTGATCGCCCGGATGTCGGTCCGCAGGTCGCTCACGGTGGTGTCCGCGTCGATCTTGGCCCCGAGCGCCTGGAGGCTGCTCTCGGTCCCGCTGATGATGGCGTTCAGGGCGGCCGCGTGGTCGGCCGTGATCACGGTCGAGCTGGCGACCGCGGCGCTGAGCCGGCCGAGGGTGGTGAGCCGCAGCTGCACCTGGCAGTCGCCCGAGGCGCGCAGCGTGTCAACCGACGGCGACTGCTTGACCGCGATCGTCTGCGCGAGGCACGAGGTGGTGGCGGCGGCCGGCGTCGTCGTGGAGGCCGACGCGGCGGCCGGGATCAGGGTCGCCACCGCGATGGCGAGGGCCCCGGCCGTGCCGGCCATGATCCGCCTGGGGGTCTGGTTTCGCGTGGTTGCCATGGTTCGCTCCCTTCGGATCTCGGGCGCCCGCGTCGTCGCATGTCGCCCGAATTCGATCTCGCTGTCAAGTCCCGGCGCCGGGACGTCCGGCGACTGGGGCCATCCTCGTGGAGGGCGCGCCGCGCAACCACGGGCGTGGCCGCGTCGTCCGTAAGCGGCGTGTAAGGCGGCAGGGCCCGGCCGCGTGGCGGTACGCCCCTTGCGCGCCACCGCGCTCGCGCCATCATGGGCGCTGTGAGGCGCGAACGCCCGGCGCGGCTCGCGAAAGAGGTCGGGCGCCATGGCGGGGCCCCGGCGCGGGGACCGGACCCGCTGAGGGGACGGGTGACCGTGCGTGGGCTGAGGTTCCTGGCCGCCGGCACATCCGGCCGCCACGCATCGCGGCTGGCGACGGCGCCGCGCGAGGCCGGCCTCGCGCGGCTCGGCGGGCTGACGGCGTACTGGCTCGGGCTGTCGGTCCTGTGGGGCGCCCTCACGACGGTGATCCTGCCCCGCCTCGTCGAGCAGGCCGTCGGCACCGCGGTCAAGACCAGCGCGCTCGCGCTGGTGGCCGCGGTCCAGGCGCTGGTGGCAATGGTGGTGCAGCCCACCGCCGGCGCCGCGTCAGACCGGTGGTCGAGCCGGTGGGGTCGCCGGCGGCCGCTCATGGTGGTCGGCGTGGCCGCCCAGCTGGTGTTCCTGGCGCTCCTCGCTCGCGCCGGGACGCTGTGGGCGATCATCGGGATCATGGCCCTGAGCGAGCTCGCGTCCAACACGGCGCAGGGCCCGTACCAGGGGCTGCTCCCCGACATCGTCCCCGCCGACCGCCGCGGGCTCGCCTCCGGGCTCCTCGGCGCGTCCCAGCTGGCTGGCCAGGTCGTGGGCGTGGCGGTCGCCGGCCTGCTGGTGGCGCTGGGCCACGATGGCGCGGCGATCGCGTTCGCGGGCGGCGCTGTGGCGCTGGGCCTGCTCACGACCCTCGTCGCGGCCCCGGAGGCGGCGACCGCGGGCGAGGATGCCAGCCTCCGCGCGGCGCTGCGCTCGAGCGTGGCGGGTGCCACGCGCCATCTCGGGCACCGACCCGCGTGGGGCCGGGCGCTGCGCACGATGCTCCTCGACGTGTGGGGGCCGGACGTCCTCGAGCGGCGCGACTACGTCTGGCTGCTGGTGTCGCGCCTCGCGATCCTGATGGCGACCGGCACGCTCCAGCCGTTCATCTACTTCTACCTCGAGGACTCGATGGGGCTCGGCAGCGCCGCGGCGCAGGGCGTCGTGCCGCTGGCCGCGCTGGTCGCGCTGGTGGCGCTGCTGGCCGCCATCCCGGGCGGCGCGGCCACCGCGCGCTGGGGCCGGGTTCGGACCGTCGGTGCGAGCGCGCTGCTCGGGGCGGCGGGCGCGGCAGCGTTCGCCGTGGCACCGGTCTACCTCGCGCTGTTCGTGATCGCGATCCCGTTCGGGATGGCCATGGGCGTGTTCCTCTCGGCGGACTGGGCCCTGATGGTGGACCTCGTGCCGCCCGACGAGGCCGGCCGCTACCTTGGGCTGTCCAACGTCGCGACCGCAGGCGCAGGGCTGCTGGCGGTGGTCGTGGGGGGGCCGGTGGCGGACCTCGTCAACTCGGCGGCGCCGGGTCTCGGCTATCGCGCCGTGTTCGTCCTGGCAGCCGTCGAGTTCCTGGCCGGAGCCTGGTTCGTCCGCCACGTCCGCGAGCCCGGAACCGGCCCGAGGGCCGTCCGCCCGTGACCCGTCGGCCGTCCGTCACGGCTCGGCTCCTCGCCCCGGTCCTCGTGGTGGCGGAGCTGGTGGACCGGCGGCGGCGCCACATCCGCCCCGTCCGCGTCGACGGCCTGCTGGGCGCGGAGCTCCGGCGCCACGACGGCCCCGATCTCCGGCTCCGGGACGGCACGCCCGTCCGCCGCGGCGACCCCGTCGTGGACCTACACCTGCGCAACGAGCGCGTCCGCGCGGCCGTGCGGGCACGCGGCTGGGTCGCCATCGCCGACGCCCGGGGCGACCTCGACGCGCTGCTGCGCTGGTGCGGGGCCCAGCCGCCGGAGGCGCGCCCCGTGGCGGTCCACGCCCGCACCGTCCTGGGCCCCATCCTCGTGCGCGCCGGCTTCGAGCGGCGGGCACGTCGCCAGACGGTCCGCGCCCGGCTCGACGGCTGGTTCATGCGCTGGCTGATGGGTCGCTACGCAGCCGCCGGCGCGGCCCGCCTCGCGCGCGGCCACGGAAGCCTCCGGGCCCACGACTACTGGCTGCCGGTGCCGACCGCAACGACCGGCCGCGAGCCGCCGGGGCGCGATCCGCCGTAGGGCGGGCGCCGCCGCGCGGGCGGCTGGAACCGGCGGCTCGACCCCGGCGTCTGGAGCCACGGGGACCCGAGACCCGATTTGGGGCGACCTTCGACCTGCCTTGGGCTCGCACCAGGGGCGTATGGTGTCCCCGCGGAGACGCCCCGGCGACGGCTGCGACGCGAGGATGGGTCAAACGTGTGGGGGCACGCCGGGACTAGCTGTCGTGAGCGAGGAGACTTGGCCATGAACCGCTCCATCCGTCCCGGCGCCAGGCTCGGACGCCTGGCCCTGCCCGTCGTCGCCGCGGCGCTGCTCGCGCCGCTCCTGCCGGCCGCCGCCGCGGCCGCCACGACGCCCACGGTCGAGGCCGCCACGGTCCCGCCGATGGCGGCGACAACGGCGGCCGACGCAACGACGCACGCCTGGACCGCCGTCGGCGGCCCCATCGTCTACGAGGGCGCGGCGGGCCAGCTCGCCAACAACAGCACGATCGTGCTGACGCTGCCGGCGACCTTCGCGTTCGACACTGGCGCGGGCTCCGCGGTCGCCGGCGGCGCCGGCTGCGCCGGGATGACGCTGTCGGCGCTCACCTACCCCGACGCCCAGCACGCCAAGGTGACCGTGACCGCGCAGTCCACCGCGCCGTGCCAGATCACGTGGGGCGGCCTTCAGGTCCAGCCCACGTCGAAATCCCTCGGCGGGCTCCAGCAGGTCACCGGCACCATCACCAACACGGGCACCACCGCCAGCGTGCTCGGCGCCGCCGGCTACGGGACGCTGGCGGAGGTCCCGGGCGCGGCGACGCAGCTGGCGTTCAGCACCCAGCCCGCGTTCGGCGTGCCCGGCCTCGCCTTCGCGACCCAGCCGGCCGTCGTCGTGGCGGACGCGGTGGGCAACCGCGTGTTCGCCGACTCCACGACGGCCGTGGCCCTGACGCTGTCCACCAACCCCGGCGGCGCGAGCGTCGCGCTGACCTGCGACCAGGCCTCCAACCAGCGGGTGGTCAGCCAGGGCCTCGCGACGTTCAGCGGCTGCCGGGTCAGCGTCGCCGCCGTCGGCTACAGGCTCACCGCCGCCGGCGGGTCGTACACGAGCGCCACCAGCGGCCTGTTCGACGTCGCCAACACGCTCGTGTTCACGACGCAGCCGTCGGGCGCCAAGGGCGGGGTCGCGTTCACGACGCAGCCCGTGGTCGAGATCCGGGCCGGGACGGCGAAGGCCGTGAACACGTCGAGCACGGCGGTCCAGCTGTCGATCGCCACGACGTCGGTCGCCGGCGCCATCCTCACCTGCACCACGAACCCGGTGATGGCGAGCGCCGGCGTGGCCACCTTCGCCGGTTCCGGGTGCGCGATCGACAAGGTCGGCACCTACACCCTGCGCGCCACGGCGGGCGCGCTCGGCGCGACATCGGCCAGCCTGACGGTGGCGGCGGGCCCCGCCTCCAAGCTCACTTTCGTCCAGCAGCCGGCCGGTGCGGCCGCCGGCCAGGCCTTCACCACCCAGCCGATCGTCGCGATCACCGATGCCGGCGGCAACGTGGTGACCACCGGCGTGACCGCGTACGTGACCCTGGCCATCGGCGCCAACCCGGGCGTCCCGGCCGGCGCCCTCACCTGCACGTCCGGCCTGACCATCGCCGCCGCGGCCAGCGGCGTGAACGTCGGCAAGGCGGTGTTCTCGGGCTGCGCCGTCTCCAACGCGGGCGTCGGCTACACGCTCGTGGCGACCCCGCTGAGCGTCGTCTGCGGCACCGGCGCCTGCGTGACGCCCGGCGTGCTGGCGGCCGCGACCTCGGCGGCGTTCACGGTGACCGCGCCCACGGCCCAGATCACGGTCACCCCGTCGGCCAGCGTGATCACCTGGGGATCCACGGTCTACCTCACCACCCGCTTCGGCGTGAACGGCGCAGGCAAGGCATTCACGCTCCAGGGTACCCGCGACGGCGCGACCTGGACGCCAATCGCGACGCGGACCGCGGACGCGAGCGGCAATGACACCTTCGCCTACCGGCCGGCGACCAACCTGTGGTACCGGGCGGTGTTCGCCGGCACCTCGGACCTCGCGGCCGGCACCAGCGCCACGACGCGCGTCGTGGTCCGCCAGATCGCGCTCCTGCGCCCCACGAACCTCGGCCACGTCAAGACCGTCAGCGCGGGCACGGCGGTGACCTTCACCGCCACCGTGCGGCCGGCGCAGGCGGGCCTGCCGGCCGCCAAGGTCACCTTCCGGTTCTACCGGCTCGTGGCGGGCCACTGGACGTACGTCACCAAGCGCGACGTTTACATCGACGCCACCGGCCGCGCCTCGTGGACCTGGAGGTTCTCGACGCGCGGCGAGTGGTACGTCCGGGCCATCGCCAACCCCACCCCGTACAACGCGAACAGCGTGTGGAGCCCGGTCGAGCGGTACAGCGTCCGCTGACCCGGACCGGGTCGCCAGCAGCCCGGGAGCCCCGCCGGCGTGGCGGGGCTCCCGGATTCTCGCGCCGTGACGCGGGCGTGGCCGGACCCTGCGCCGGCCCCGCCCGGGCCCGTCAGTGGATGGCGGCCGCGCCCTCGAGACCCTCGAACGTGATGCAGCCCTCGACCGGGCAGACGTACCCGCACAGGCGGCAGCCGACGCAGTTCTCGGCGACCACCTCGAGGTGCGACGTCCCGTTCGAGCGCTCGGTCGTGATCGCCTGGTGCGCGCCGTCGTTGCAGGCCGCGTAGCACAGGTTGCAGCCGATGCACTTGTCCTGGTCGATGTGCGCGAGCAGCCGCCACTCCGTGTCGAGCCGCCCGAAGTCCGTCAGGTTCGGGATGCTCCTGCCCACCAGCTGGCTGGGGCTCGTCAGGCCCTTGGACCGCAGGTAGGTCGAGAGGCCGTCAACCAGGTCGTCTGCCAGGCGGAAGCCGTAGTGCATGACGCTCGTGCCCACCTGGACCGTGGTGGCGCCGAGGAGCAGGAAGTCCACGGCGTCCCGCCAGGTCTCGACGCCGCCGATGCCCGAGATCGGGATGCCCACCTCCCGGTCCGCGGCCAGCTGCGAGACCATGTGGAGCGCGATGGGCTTCACCGCGGGACCCGCGTAGCCGCCATGGCTGCCCTTGCCGCGGACGTCGGGGAGCGGGGCCCAGGTGTCGAGATCCGCGCCGATGAGCGAGTTGATGGTGTTGATCAGCGAGACCCCGTCCGCGCCAGCCTTGCGCGCGGCGCGGCCCGGGAACCGGATGTCGGTCACGTTGGGCGTGAGCTTGACCAAGACGGGCATCTCGGCCTTCTCCATCACCCACTCGGTGATCATCTGGACGTAGTCCGGCACCTGGCCGACGGCCGCGCCCATGCCCCGCTCGGCCATCCCGTGCGGGCAGCCGAAGTTGAGCTCGTAGCCGTCCGCGCCCGTGTCGTTGCACTTGGCCAGGATCTCGTGCCAGGCCTCGCGCTTCGACTCCACCATCAGGCTGACGATCACCGCGTGGTTCGGGTAGCGCCGCTTCACCTCGCGGATCTCCGCGATGTTCACGTCGGTCGGGCGGTCGCTGATGAGCTCGATGTTGTTGATGCCGACGATGCGCTGGCCGCCGTGCTCGAACGAGCCGAGCCGGGCGGTGACGTTGCGGACCGGCTCGCCGATGGTCTTCCAGACCGCGCCGCCCCAGCCCGCGTCGAACGCGCGCATGACCATGTCGGCGTTGTTGGTGATGGGGCAGCTGGCCAGCCAGAACGGGTTGGGGCTCCTGATGCCGGCCATGTCCACCGAGAGGTCCACGCCCGGGACCGTGGCGTCCACGGCCCGGCGGACCACCTCAACGCGGGTGCGCAGCCCCAGCGCGTCCACCACGGAGCGCGCCGCGAGCTTGCCGGCCTGGACGGCGTTGACCACCTCCCTGCCGCCGGACGCGATGTCGCCGATCGCCCAGACCCTGGGGTTGGCGGTGCGGCCGGTGGCCGGGTCCGCCACGGCCACGCCGTCGCGCAGCGGCACGCCCAGGCTCGCGAGCACGCCCTCCGCCGCGTCGGGCCGGTCCTGGCCCACGGCTCGGACGAGCGTGTCCAGCTCCACCTCGAACAACGAGTCCGGGACGGGCTCCGGCCGCGGCCGGCCGGACGCGTCGGGGGCGCCCGGGCGCATGGCCGCGAACGAGGCGCCCGTCACGCGGTCGGCGCCCAGGATCTCCACCGGGGCGGTGTGCCAGCGGATGGCGACGCCCAGCTGGCGGGCCAGATCCACCGCGTGCGGGTAGGCGGGGCAGTCGCCCGGTCCCCGCCGGTAGAACAGCGTGACCTCCCCCGCGCCCAGCCGGACGGCCGCGGCCGCGGCGTCGAATGCCGTGGAGCCGCCGCCGACCACGCCCACCCGCCGCCCGACGGCGAGCGTCGCGCCCGGCTGCGGCTCGATGGCGGCGCGGATCACGTCGAGCGCGTCCACGACGCCCGGCAGCGCCTCCCCGGCCACGCCGAGCGGGCGCGCCCGGCCGAGGCCCACCGCCAGGACCAGCGCGTCGTTGGCGGCCAGCAGCTCGGCGGCGTCCACGTCGCGCCCCACGAGGGTGCCCATCGCGAACGTCGCGCCGGCGCGCTCGATCTCGGCGGCCTCGGTGGCCACGTCCTGGCGCGCCATGCGCCAGGGCACGATGCCGTGGTCCGCGAGGCCGCCGGCGCGCGACGCATCGTCGTAGACCGTGACGGTCACGCCGGCCCGGCGCAGCTCAGCGGCGCACGAGAGGCCGGCCGGCCCGGCGCCCACGATGGCGGCCCGCACGCCCGCGTCCGGCGCCGGCGTGTAGAACGGCTCGCCCGTGGCGGCGTACGCCTCCACCGCGCCCTGCTGCAGGCGCCCGATGGCGATGGGCCGGTCGAGCCGGTTGCGCACGCAGGCGCCCTCGCACAGGCGCTCCACCGGACACACCGCCCCGCACGTGGCGCCGAGCGGGTTGGCGGCCAGGATCGTCCGGGCCGCCCCGGCAACGTTGCCGGTGGCGATCTTGCGGATGAAGCCGGGCACGTCGATCTCGCTGGGACAGGCGTGCGCGCACGGGGCGTCAAAGCAGTAGAGACACCGCTCGGCCTCGGAGGTGGCGGCGGGGCCGGTCAGGGGCGCCAGGCGCAGGAACGGATCGATCGGGGCGACGGTCATCACACCACCCTCGCAGGCCGCCGGTCGGCGGCGACGGATCGGGACGCACCGAAGCCGTCAGTATCCGCGCGTGGCGGCGGCCGGCCGACGGCCGAACGGCCCCGGGGCCCGGGCCGGATTGCGCTTCCGTCGCGGCAGATGCGCCTCCGGTCGCGGTCGGCGCGGCTTCCGTCGCTGCGGCGAGTCGCGGCCGCGGGCTGTCGCAGGTCGCGGCGGGCGAAGGTTCCGTCGCGGCGGGCGAAGGTTCCGTCGCTGCGGGTGCGTCTCCGGTCGCGGCCTGCGCGCCGGCGTCGCGCCGCCCGGGTCCGGGGGCCCTACTCTCTCGGGTGACGGCCGCCGGGCATCGACGGCGCTGCCTACACGGGGACGACGGAGGACGCCGTGGTCGAACGCAAGCGGATGACGCTGCCCGCGCTGATGGAGAAGAAGGCGCAGGGGACCCAGATCACCTGGCTCACCTGCTACGACTACCCCACCGCCCACCTGCAGGACGAGGCGGGCGTGGACATGATCCTGGTGGGCGACAGCCTGGGCATGACCATGCTCGGCTACGACTCCACCCTGCCGGTCACCATGGACGACATGATCCGCCACACGGCGGCCGTGCGGCGGGGCGCCCCCAACGCCTGGGTCGTGGGCGACATGCCGTACATGAGCTACCAGCCCAGCGTGGAGACCGCCATCCGCAACGCCGGCCGGTTCATGGCCGAGACGGGCTGCGACGCGGTCAAGCTCGAGGGCGGCGCCGAGATGGCCGACCGTGTCGCCGGCATCGCGCGCGCCGGCATCCCGGTCATCGGCCACCTGGGGCTCACCCCGCAGAGCGCCACCGCCCTCGGCGGCTTCCGCCTCCAGGGCAAGAGCGCCCAGGCCGCCAAGCGCATCGTGGACGACGCGCGGCTGCTGGAGGAGGCGGGCGCGTTCGCGATCCTGCTCGAGCTGGTCCCGGACCGCGTCTGCGGGCTGATCACCGAGCGGGCGCAGGGCGCCATCATCATGGGCCTGGGCTCCGGGCCCCACGCCCACGGCCAGCTGCTGATCTACCACGACGCCTTCGGCCTGTACCCCAAGTTCACGCCCCGGATGGCCAAGGTCTTCGCCGACGCGGGCTCCGTGATCCGCGAGGGCCTCGCCGGCTACGTGCGCGAGGTCACCGAGCGGACCTTCCCGGCGCCGGCCAACTGGTTCGGCATCAAGGACGAGGAGTACGACGAGCTGGTCGCGCTGCTCGGGCGCTGACGGCCCGGCACGGTTTGGCGGCTGCCAGGGAGAGGGCGATTGCGATGACGGCTTCGACGAACGCGAGTGGCGGCGGCGCCGGGCTGGCGATCCCGGTGACGCGCCTGGACGAGCTCAACGCCTACCTCGACGCGCCCGACGCGGGGCTGCTCGCCGACCTGCGGGCCGTGGTGGCCAAGTACGGCACGCCCGTGGAGATCAACCGCAAGGCGCGCGCGGCCGGCCAGCTGCCGGCCCTGCTCGAGCGCGTCCGGGCAGCGGCGCCCCAGCACCTCGAGGCCCTCGCCTGGCTCGAGGAGCAGCGCGACCGCGGCGCCTTCGTGAGCGTCGCCGACTACCGGCGGGCGGTGCTGGGCGATCGGGCCGACGGCATGGCATTCGACGATTCGCTGGCGGTCACGCTCGAGGTCAGCGCCCTCCAGTACTTCCCGTGGGTGATCGACGCGGCCCGCCGCGCCATCGCGGACCGGACTCTGCTGCCGGGCCGCTGGATCCGCGTCCGCAAGATGCGCGAGCAGGAGGCCGACGGCGACCTGCCCGCCGTGGCGGCCGCGATGCAGATCATCGGCGCGAGCGTGGTCGAGACCCTCGACACCAAGGGCACGGACGGCTCGAACGTCCACCTGGGCGGGCCCGACACGATCACCGGCTACTTCGGCGGCGTGGGCCAGCCCAACGACCACCCGCTGCTGTGGGTGGACGAGTACCTCCACTACTACACCGAGTACGGCGTTCGGCAGGTGCTCAACGTCAACCCGGGCACCGTCCTCGCGGGCTACCTCCTGTACCGGTTGGGGGTGGACATCGAGTTCAAGATCTCGGTGTTCATGGGCACCGACAACCCGTTCTCGGGCCTGTGGACCATGCTCGGGGCCAGGCTGTTCGCCCGCGACGACGGATCCACGCCGCTGGTGGGCCTCAACTGGAGCAACTCGGTGGACAACGCGACGCTCCGGGCGGCCGCGGACATCCGCCGCGCGCTGGGCTTCGAGAGCCGGGTCCGCTTCGAGCACCACATCACCGAGGCGCAGCGCAGCGTGGTGCGCCAGCCCTACGACCGACGGGCCGAGCTCGTGGACCTCGCCCGGCACGTTGCCAACATCTCGGCCAAGCACGAGGGCGGCGACCCGGTGGCGGACGCGGCGCTGCCGCACCCGTCGGACATCCTGGACTACTTCCGGGACAAGGACGAGGTCATCGCGAGCGGCGACTGGGACGCGCTCCGTGACAACTTCCGGGCCAAGGTTGACGCCACCAAC
>JAKAHL010000014.1 GCA_021815005.1 Chloroflexota bacterium | reverse complement strand
GCGTCTCCCGGCCCGCCGCGGCGCGCGCCTGGTCCGTGCCACCCGCGGCCTGGACGCCGACGCGGGTGGCGCCCGCATCAGAGCTCTCGCCGCCGGAACGCGAGGACCGCCCCGGCCGCGGCCACCAGGACCACGGCCGCCGAACCGGCACAGGCGCTCGCGAGCGCCGACCAGTCCAGCCCGGGCGTGGCGCCCGTCGCCAGCGCGAGGGCCGGCTCCGCGAGCCCAGCGGGGAGCAGCCGCGCAATGGCTGGGACGATCGCCACCAGGCTCAGCGCTATAAGCGCGACGAAGCCAAGGCCAGCCGCCGCGGTGGTGGAGCCGGTGGCCGCGGACGCCCACACCGTCAGCGCCGCCCAGACGAACAGCGCCAGCCACTGCAGCGCGAACAGGGCGACCCAGCCGCCGACCGGAGGCACCTCGAACAGGATGGCCGTGTAGACCCAGGCGACGGCGACCGCGAGCCCCGTGGCCACGGCGAGCACAACGCCGATCGCCACCAGCTTGGCCGCCAGGAAGGCCCCCCGCCCGGCCGGCTGCGCGAGGATCAGGGCGGCCGTGCCGCGATCGAGCTCGCCGGAGACCGATCCCATTGCCAGCGCGATCGCCGCCAGCGCCCCCAGCTGACCGAGGTTCTTGAGCAGCTGGGCGACGGCCTGCGTCACGTCGGCGGGCGGAATGGGGAGGCCCGCCGCCTGGTCGCCGAGCGCGGCCTTGAGAATGTCCGGCAGGAACTTGGCGGTGAGCGGGGAGATCAGCCCCACCAAGACGAACAGGATGGCGACCAGCGGCAGGCGGCGCGTCCGCCACGCCTCGACGAGCTCTTTCCGCAGGAGAACGGCAAACCCGCTCATGCCGCCATCTCCCGCTCGCCGGTGAGGCGGAGGAAGACGTCCTCGAGCGTGGGCCGGTCGCGTGCGACGGACGCGAGCGCGACGCCACTGGCGGCCACGGCCGGCAGCAGTTCGCGCGAGGCGATCGCCGTGTCCGAGACGGCCACCGTCAGCACCCCGTGCTCGGCCGCCGCGGCGGTGACCCAGGGCAGCTCGCGGAGCCTGGTTGCCAGGGTGTCGAGGCCCGCGTCCTCTCCGGGCTCGGCCTCGATCCGCCACACCGGTTGGGCGTACCGGTTGAGCAGCGACTCGATGGCGTCCTCCGCCACGAGGTGGCCGTGGTCGAGGATCGCGACGCGGTCGCAGACGCGCTCGACGTCGGCGAGGACGTGGCTTGAGAACAGCACGGTGGTCTCGCCGCGCAACGACGCGATCAGCCCCAGCACGTCGCGCCGGCCTTCCGGGTCCAGCGAGCTGACCGGCTCGTCGAGGATCACGACCGGCGGCCGATGGACGAGCGCGCCCGCGATGCCGAGGCGCTGGCGCATGCCGCCGGAGTACCCGGCCGCTCGTCGGTCGGCCGCGTCGCGGAGCGCCACCCGCGCGAGCGCATCGTCGATGTCGGTCTCGAGTCGGGCGCCGTCGAGCCCGTGGAGGCGGCCGATCAGCCGGAGCTGCTCGCGCCCGGTCATCCAGCCGTACGCGCGCGGGTCCTGCTCGAGGTAGCCGAGTCGCCGCCGGACGCCGATCGGGTCGAGGGCCGGGTCCAGCCCGGCGACCAGCGCCCGCCCCGATGTCGGGCGGGTCAGGCCGGCGAGGAGCCGCAGGCACGTCGTCTTCCCGGCGCCGTTGGGCCCGAGCAGGCCGAACACGGACCCGGCCGGGACCGCCAGGTCCAGCCCGTCGAGGGCGAGCACGCCGCCGCGGTACCGGCGCGCCAGCCGCTCGATCACGATCGCGGGCGGCGCGTCGGGCAGGGGACGCGCCCGCGGTGTCTCAAGCGCCGCCCGGACCTCCGCCGGCGGTGCCTCCGCCGGGGGCGGCGCGACGATCGGCGGGTCGTGAGGGCTCCCCCAGCCGGGCATCGCCCCCGGGCCGGGCGCCGCGTCCACGGGACCGTCCTCGCGGCCGACCAGGAAGTACAGGATCGGCCCGAGCAGGTTGACGAAGACGATGATCACCGCCCACATCGCCTTGCTCCCGCCGCGGACCCGCCGCTCCTCGCGGAGCAGGTCGAACGCGGCCAGCAGCAGGAGCCCGAGCTGGAGGATGGCGACCGGGATGAGCAGCGCCAGGACGGTGGGGCTGAGGTTCGCGAGGCCGAACACGGTCACAACCCCCCGGCCGGCGCGCGGCGGAGCGCCCGAGGCTTCATGCGGGTCCCTTCGCGGGGTCAACGCCGAGGGCGTCCATGAGGGCCACGAGCGCCTCCTCCAGCGCGGTCTGGTTGAGCCGGTAGGTGATGGTCGAGCCGGAGCGCTCTTGCTGGACCAGGCCCGCCTCCCGAAGGACCGCGAAGTGGCCGGACATCGTCGGCCACGACAGGTCGAACTGGGCGACGAGTTCGCCGGCCGTCATCGGCCGCACCCGCAGGAGGGCGAGGACGCGGCGGCGGGTCGGGTCCGCGAGGGCACGGCAGACGCGGTTCGTTGGCGGCTCCTGGTTCGGTGCCCACCGAATTCGGTCGTCGCCAAAATAGCAGGACCCCTCGCGGCTGTCGACATGCTGCGCTGGTAGACTCTCCCCACTTCCGCCGCGCCGTCCGCGCGAGCTCCCGACAACATCCGGAGGCGCACCCATGACCGACGACCGCGAGCGCTGGGCTCTCATCCTCGGGGCCTCCTCGGGCATGGGCGAAGCGACCGCGCTCGCGCTCGCTGCCGCCGGCTACAACATCGCGGGCGTCCACCTGGACTTCCGCGCCGGCATGGCCCACGTCGAGGAGATCAAGCGCGAGATCGTCGCCCGCGGCGCGGACGCGCTCTACGCGAACATGAACGCCGCCGACGACGAGAAGCGCCACGCGTTCCTTGACGCGCTCGACGCGCGCTTCGAACCGGCGCGCGCCGCCGGCCGCCAGCCGTACGTCCGCGTGGTGATGCACTCGCTCGCGTTCGGCAGCCTCGTGCCGTTCCTGGCCGAGGATCCCAAGGCGGCGGTGGACCGCAAGAAGATGGAGATGACCCAGGACGTCATGGCGAACAGCCTCGTCTACTGGGCCCAGGACCTCTGGCGCCGGAA
Source organism: Chloroflexota bacterium (assembly GCA_021815005.1). Lineage (GTDB taxonomy): Bacteria > Chloroflexota > Limnocylindria > Limnocylindrales > CSP1-4 > CAIXZV01. Next base: position 12,888 of record JAKAHL010000014.1, on the reverse strand, counting down.
CCTCCTCAGCCGGGGCTCGCGGTTCTTCGCGATGACCTCCGAGGGCTCGTCGCGCGTCGTTCCCAGCTACGGCGTCGTCTCGTCGGCCAAGGCCGCCCTCGAGTCGCACATCCGCCAGCTGGCCATGGAGTTCGCGCGCCTGGACACTGGTGTCACCGCCAATGCCATCCGGGCCGGCGTCACGCTGACCCCGGCGCTGATGAAGATCCCCGAGAAGGACGCGATCATCGCGGCAGCCGAGAAGCGCAACCCCAGCGGGCGCATGACCACCCCGCAGGACGTCGCGAACGCCATCGTCGCGCTGTCAGGATCGGGCACGGACTTCATCAACGGCGAGATCATCGGCGTGGACGGCGGCGAGTACATCACCGGCTCGTGACGGCGACAGTGGCGCGGCGGCGCAGAGTGAAGGGGACGGTCCCGTGATCGGTCGGGTCTTGGTCGTCGGTTCGGTCAACGTGGACCTCGTGGTCCAGAGCGATCGCCTGCCCGCCCCCGGCGAGACGGTGCTGGGCGGCACGTTCAGCCGGTTCCACGGCGGCAAGGGCGGCAATCAGGCCGCGGCCGCCGCTCGGCTCGGGATCCCGGTCATGCTGGTGGCCGCCCTGGGCGACGACGAGTTCGGCGCCACCGCGCGCGCGGCGCTCGCCCGCGAGGGCGTCGGCACCGACGTGCTCGTCACGCTCGACCACACCGCGACGGGCGTCGCGCTGATCCTCGTGGACGCCAAGGCGGAGAACATGATCGCCGTGGCGCCCGGGGCGAACGCCGGGCTCACCGCTGCCCACGTCCGGAACGCTCTGGTGCGGCTGAGCCCGAACAAGGGCGACGTGGTCCTGGTGACGCACGAGATCCCCACCGACGCCGCCCGCGAGGCGCTCCGGATCGGTCGGCAGGGCGGCGCGTGGACCGTGTTCAACCCGGCGCCCGCGGGGTGCCTCGACCGGTCGATCCTCGCCATGGCAGACGTGCTCACGCCGAACCGGGGCGAGCTGGCCCGCCTGGTCGGCGAGGACCAGAAGCGATCGGGGCGCGCGTCCGCGCCCGAGGATCCGGTCCGCGCGGCCAGGCTGCTGCTCGAGGCCACCAACGCCGGCGCCAGCGGCACCGCCGCGCTGCTCGTGACCCTGGGCTCCACCGGGGCCGTGCTGGTCCGCCGGGATGCGGCGCCGCTGGAGATCAAGTCGCCCAAGGTCAAGGCGGTGGACGCCACCGGGGCCGGGGACGCGCTCAACGGGGCGCTGGCCGCGGCGCTGGCGGTCGGGCTCGACCTGGAGATGGCCGCTCGGCGGGCGGTGGTGGCCGCGTCGCTGTCGGTGACCCGGGCTGGCGCTCGCGAGGGGATGCCCACTCGCGCGGAGCTGGACGCCAAGCTGGTGGAGCTGGGCATCCTGACCCCGCCGCCCGTGCCGCAGGAGCCGGACGAGGCCGGCGTGGTGGACACGGCGGAGCTGGACGCCGGCCCCGCCTGAGCGCGACCCGGACCCGGCCCGAGCACGCCCCGGACCCGGCCCGAGCCCGTCCCGCCGCCCGTCTGGCCAACGGGCCCGAACCGGTCGGGGGCCGCCCAGCGCGCGCTACTCGACGCGCTCCTCGGCCACCCAGACGCTCCGGGCACGGGCTTCGGGCGTCATGCCGAGCCGGCCCCGATCCGTGACCCACCACACCGGCAGGCCCCGCCGGCGCCCCTCCTCGCCGATGGCCTCGCTGCCGCCGAGGAACAGCGCCTTGCTCCAGACCTCGTTCCAGGCCGGGTCCGGGCCGGCGACCGAGACGGCGATGAGCCCCGTCCGTGCCGGCTGGCGCGTGCGGGGGTCCACGAGGTGGTGCACGAGGCGCCCGTCGGGACCGGTCCAGTGCCGCACCGCGACCGACGAGGTGGACACGCCGCCGGCATCGAGCGCGTAGACCGCCAGGGGCGCTGGAGCCGGTCCCGCCGGCGCAACGGGATCGTCCACGCCGATCCGCCAGCCGCCCGAAGGAGGCGCCCCGGCGCTGGAGATGTCACCGCCCGCGTCGATCAGCAGCCCGGCGCCCTCGGGGAGGGCCGCGATGGCGGCCGCGGAGGCCCAGCGCAGGGCGAGGCCCTTGCCGATCCCGCCGCTGTCGATCGGGCGAGCCGGGATCTCCACCAGCGAGGCGCGCGGCGTGCCGGGGGCGACCACCTGGACGCGGTCGTTGGCCAACCCGTCCCTCGCCGTGGTCGGGCCCGGGGCCCGCGACGACGGCGCGCGTTCGCCGACCGGCGCCCAGCCGAGGGGCGCCCCCGCGAGCGTCGCCCCGCGCTCGCCGATCTGCTCCAGCGCGTCCAGCACGGAGGCGTCGAACCGCCCGTCCGTGATCCGGGCGGCGCGATCGACCGCCGCGAGCATGGTCCGCAGCCGCCATGACACGAGCGCCACGCCCCCGGTGCCGGCCCGTCGGTTCAGGGCGGTCAGCTCGGAGTCGTCACGGAACCGGGAGAGCGCCGCGTCCACGGCCGCGAACTCCCCCTGCACCGCTGCCCAGGCCGCCTCCGCCGTCGCCCCAGACGCGGTCGCGTCGGGACCTGCCGGCTGGCGGACGAACAGGCGCAGGACGGAGCCGAGGGCGCGGCCGCTGAACGTGGCAAGCCCGGCCCGGGCGTCCACTCGGCGCTCCGCCGGGCCGTCCACGGGCGGACGCTCGCTACGGCTTGCCGGACGCGGTGGTGGTGGTCGTGACCGCGACCGAGCCGCCGCCGCCCCCGACGCCGCCCGCGCTGATCGCCCCGTGCATGGTCACGGTCGGCAGCGTGAAGTTGGCGTTGAGCTTCGCCGCCGAGCCCTCGGCCAGCGACACCAGCTGGCTCAGCTCGGCGAGGCGAGCCTGGTAGCCGGCCACGCCGGAGCTGACCGACTCGTACTGCGTCGCCAGCGCCCGGACCCGGGCGTCCGCCGCCTCGACCGCCGCCTGCAGGGAGTCGTTGCCCGCCTTCGCCCGCCCCACGGCGTCGATCGCCGGCCCCTGCCGCGCGGCGGCGTCGAGCTGCGTCTGCGCCTGGAGGCCGGCGATCGTGGACAGCGAGACGGCGTAGACCGCTGCGGACACGCCGACGAGCATGCCCGCCCGGGTTGCCGAGGACAGCCACGGTTCGCCACGGCGCCGCGCCAGGCGTGCGGCCCGGCCCGCCAGCGGACTCGTCGCCGCGATGGCTCCCGCGGCGGCCGACATCTCGGCGGCCGTGGCGCCGGGATCGGCCTCGCGACCCTTTCCGGAGGCTGCCTCCCCGGGACCGACCCGGCGCCGGGCCCGGGGGGTTCCCGGCAAGGCCGCGGGGAGGGTGCGCTCAGTCATCGCCGTAGGATCCGCCACCGCCCGCGCGGCTGCTGCCCGAGGTGGTTGGGGCAGGCGCGGCGGCCGACTTCTTCGCCGCCGCGTTGAGGGCCGCCTGTTTCGCGGCCGCGGCGTTGAGCTGCGCGAGCCGTTGCTGCGCGGCCTTGAGCTGCGCCTGGACCGCGGTCAGCTTGGACTGCGCGGACTGGATCTGGCCCTGCATCGACGCCGCGCTGCTGCTCTGCGAGGCCATGGCGCCACTCGCCGCCTGGAGGGCCGACTGGAGGTCGGCCATCTGGCGGGCGACCTGGTCGATGTCCGCCCCGAGGGCGGCGGCCCGCTGCTGCTGCGCGCCCATGGCGCTGCTGATGGACGAGGCGGACACCGCGCTCGTGTCCAGGGGCGCGGAGGCGGCCCGCCATGTCGCGGCGAGCTCGACCGACCCCACGCCCACGCCGATCACCGCGGCCGTGACGCCGAGCACGAGGATCTTGCGGGCGACGCGCCCGGCCAGGCCTGCGGACATCAGGACTCCTCCAGTGCGGTTGCCGGCGTCGGCCGGCGGCGAGCGACAGGGGCGGCGTCGGCGCGCGGGGCGACGCCGCGCGCGGGACGGGATGTCGCGGTCCACCAGCGATGGGCCACGCCGGCCAGGACCACGCCGCCAGTTAGCAGGTACATGGGGAGCAGCTCGACGCTGTCGGTCCCCGCCAGCACGCCATGCACCCAGGCGGCGAGGAAGACGAGCGCCGCGACGCGGTGGAGCGCGAGCCACCAGCCTGCCGGCAGGAGGCGGGTCCACTTCGCGGTGGCCGCCGTGAGCAGCAGCGCGTACAGCGCCACCGAGCCGATGGCGACCGGCACCGAGCGGTACTGCGACAGGCCCGGCACCAGCGCGCCGACCCAGCCGACGCCGGCGTAGGGGTCCACGGCCAGCAGCACGACGTGGAGCGTGAGGAACGCGCCGGCGAACACCGTCAGCAGCTCGTGCCACGGGAACACCACGCGCATCGGGGCGGGCGTGCCGCGGTTGCGCGGATGGCTCAGCCACACGCCCGCCGCCACTTGGAGGGTGAGCAGCAGATAGGCCGTGACACCCAGCGCGCGGGCGGCGACCCAGGACGCGACCGAGGCCGACTGGCCGTCCGCCGCCGGGACGACGCGGCCGGTCACGCCCAGCGCGACGAGGCCGGCGACCGCCCCGATGACGACGAGCGTCGACGCGCGCGTGCGCATCAGCGGGCCCTTGCCGGGCGGGCTGGCCGGGATGCGGGGGGCAGGCTGGGCGTGCGCATGGGACCTCCGGAGCGTGTGGCACCGTTCCGAGGCAGGCCGCCGCGCGAAGGTTTCACCCGCGGGCTCGGCGATGGTCCTGCCGACGCGCGGGACCGCGCCCTCGCGGTCGGTCACCCGCCCAGGGCGGCGGCGACCTGGCTGGCGTTCCACGTCATGGCGCCCAGGTAGGTGTCCACGGGGGCGTCGCCCAGCGTGTCGTCGTACAGGCCACGCACCACCGTCACGCCCGTCTCGCTGGCGATGGCGGCGGCCAGGTCCGTGTTGAACTGGGCCTCGGCGAAGATCGCGCGGGCGCCGCTGGCCTTGACCCGCGCCACGAGGTCCGCGATCTGGCCGGCGCTCGGGTCCTGGCCGGGCGCGTCCACGATGGTGCCCACGACGGTCAGCCCGTAGGCCGCCGCGAAGTACGGGAAGGCGTCGTGGAACGAGATCACCACCCGGTTGGCCGCCGGGATCGCCCCCAGGCGTGCCCTGATGTCGCCGTCAAGCCTGGCCAGGCGGGCCTTGTAGGCGGTCGCGTTGGCGGCGAAGGCCGACGCGTCGGCCGGGTCGGCTGCGGCGAGCGCGGCCTCGATCCGGTCCACGTACAGCGCGGCGTAGGCCACGTTCATCCAGACGTGGGGATTGACCTCGCCCGATGCGCTGGTGACGTAGGTGACGCCGGCGAGGTTCTCCCCCAGCACCACCTCGGACGCGCTCGAGCTCGCGTCGGCGACGAGCTTGGCGAGCCAGTCGTCGAGCCCAAGGCCATTGCGGATCACGACGGCCGCACTGGCGATGCGACGGATGTCGGAGGGCCTGGGGTCGAACGTGTGCACGTCGCCGCCCTTGGGCACGAGCGACTGGGCGTCCACCCGGTCGCCGCCAACCTGGGCGGCCAGGTCCGCGAACACCGTGGTGGTGGTGACGACCTGGAGCTTGCCCCCGGCGGACGGCCCGGGGACGGCGGGTGCGCTCCCGCACGCGGCAACGAGCGCCGCGGCCAGCAGCAGGGCCATCCCGACCCGGCCGCCGGCCAGCGCTCGGATGTCCGTTGGCCGGCGCATGGCGGGCTCCCTTCTAGAGGTGCGGCCCCGTCGGTGGCCGCGAGCTGTCGGGCGGTGGCGCGGCGAGGTCAGCGGGTCGCGCCGCGGCGACACGCGGCGCACACGCCGAACACCTCGAGGCGATGCGAGGTGATCTGGAAGTCCAGGCGACGGGCGATGCCGTCGAGCGCGGGCCCGAGGCCGGCCTCCGCGACATCGAGGGCCCGCCCGCAACTGGTGCAGATGGCGTGGTGGTGGTGGACCGGCTCGCACGCGACGTAGGCGTGGCTGCCGCTCGGCAGGTCCACGCGCTCCACCAGCCCGAGCTCGGTGAACAGCTCCAGGGTGCGGAACGCGGTGGCGCGCCCGATCCCGGTGTGGCGCCGGCGCGCGTCGTCCACGAGGTCGCCGGCGGTGAAGTGGCCCTCGCGGTCCGCGACGAGCTGGGCGACCACTCGCCGGGGCGTCGTGACGCGGTGGCCCGCGCGCTCCAGCGAGGCCATCAGGGCGTCCGCGGTCACGCCTCGGCCTCCGGCGCGACCGGGGACGGGCGAAGGGCGTGGGCCAGCCGCTGGTAGCCCAGGACCAGGGCGAACGTGGCCGTCTGGGCCAGCACGATCGTCGCCCCGCTGGCGACGTCGAGCCAGTACGAGATGTACAGGCCGGCCACGGCGGTGACCACGCCGATCACCGCCGCGCCCAGCATCAGGCGCGTGAACCGCGCGGTGACGAGCTGAGCCGTGGCCGCGGGCGTGATCAGCATCGCGACCACGAGGATGATGCCGACGGCCTGCAGGCTCACGACGATGGTCAGGGCGACGAGCCCGAGGAACAGGTACTCCAGGCGCTCGACCGCGATCCCCGACGCCGCGGCGCCGAGCGGGTCGAAGGTTGCGTACAGCAGCTCCTTCCAGAGCGCGGCGACCACGGCGATGACCGCCACGCCGAGCACCACCAGGCCCACCAGGTCGGCGGGGCTGATGGCCAGCACCTGCCCGAACAGGAAGCTGAACAGGTCTGCGACATAGCCCTTGATGGTGCTGAACAGGAACACGCCGAGCGCGAAGGCGCCCGCGAACAGCACGCCGATCGCGGTGTCCTGGCGCAGGCCGCCGCGCTTGGAGACGTACCCGATGGCGAGTGCCGTGCCGACGGCCGCCACCGCCGCCCCGAGGTAGAACGGGAAGCCCACGAGGTACGCCACCACGACGCCCGGGAACGCGGCGTGGGAGATGGCGTCGCCCAGGAACGCGACGCCCCGCAGCACCACGTAGGTGCCCACCACGGCGGTGACCAGGCTGACGAGCGCCGAGGCGGCGAGCGCCCGGAGGAAGAAGCCGTAGGCGAGCGGCTCGAGCACCAGGTTCACCGGCCCGCCCCCGACCCGTCGTGGAAGTGGCGCTCGCCGGGCGCGGCCTCGTCGTGGTGGTGGGCGTCGTCGAGCAGCACGGTCTGGCCGCCGAGCACCAGCAGGTGGCCCCCGTAGGCGCGCGCGAGCACGTCCGCGTCGAGGACCAGGTTTGACGGGCCGTAGGCGATCACCGTCCGGTTGACCGCCAGCACCTGGTGGAAGTGCTCCGCGGCGGCGGCGAGGTCATGCGTGGTGGCCACGACCGTCTTGCCTCGCGCCGCCTGCGCCTCGAGCAGCCCCATCAGGAGCTCCTGCGTGGTGGGGTCGATGCCCGTCACGGGTTCGTCGAGGAGGAACAGGTCCGGCTCCGCGGCGAGGGCGCGGGCGAGGAAGACGCGTCGGCGCTGGCCGCCGGAGAGCCGCCCGATCTGGGTCTGGAGGTGGTGCGCCATCCCAACCTGCTCGAGCGCCTGCCGGACCGCGCGGCGGTCGTCTGGGCCCGGACGCCGGACGGGGCCGAGCCGTGGGAAGCGGCCCATCGCCACCACGTCCTCCACCGTCACGGGGAAGGCCCAGTCCACCAGCTCCGCCTGCGGCACGTACGCGACGCGCCTGGCCTCGCGCCCCGGAGGCTGGCCCAGCACCTCGATCCGCCCCGTCCACGGGCGAGCAAGCCCGGCCATGAGCTTGAGCAGCGTCGACTTGCCCGCCCCGTTTGGCCCCACCACGGCGAGGAGGCTGCCGGGCTCCACGGCGAGCGACACGTGCTCGAGGGCAACCCGCTGGCCGTAGCCGGCGGCGACATCGCTCAGCCACACGTCCGCGTGGGCATGGGCGTGCGCCGGGTCCAGCGCATCGCCGTGCTCGTGGCGGGGTGCGTCCGTGCCCGCGTTGCGATGGGCGCGGTGCGGCTCCGGCCCGGCGGCAGGGGCAAGGGGACCGGCGGGGGCGACAGCGTTCATATGAGACACAGTATCAATAACATCGGGGGCGCGCAACGGGCGCGGCGGCCCCACGGCGACGGTCCGGCGACGTCCCGGCGACGGCCGGGCCGGAGACGTCGGCCGGGCCGACGGCCTCATCGGCTGGGGCGTCCGCCCCGCCGGCCGGCTTCGTTCCCTGATGCCCGGGGTCGCGGGGCCCTACTTCGTCGGCGGGTAGCCCGTGAGCTCCACGTAGGCCTGGCCGCCGACGCTCCGGCCGCCCACCGTGGCCGTGACGCGCTGCGAGCCCTCCCAGTACACGACCCCCGTGGTGGCCCGGGTGTCCAGCTCCTGCTGCGCAACCGTCGGCGTCAGGCGGGCGCTGATCCCCGCCGACGGGATCGCGACGGTCCAGCCGGCGGGGTAGACGGCCCCGGTGGCGGGCGACGTCCAGCGCCTCGTCACCGTCACCGTGAAGTCGGCCGGGCCCAGCCGCCGCGTTGCGCCGCCGGGCGCGACCAGCGTCCCGTACGCCAGGGGGTACGACCCGTCCGCTGCCCGGATCATCGAGAGCATGACGTCCGTGCCGTCCCCGAGGCTGAGGGCGAACCAGTCCCAGCCGCCGGCGCCCACCGAGATGAAGTCCCCCCACTGGTGGTCGAACCAGGCCGAACCCGTCACCCGGAGCGTCCGCGCGCCCACGGTGATGGTGCCGGCCGCGATCATCCCCGTCCGCGAGTAGTAGTAGGAGCCGCCGGCCGGACCGAAGGCGATGTAGCCGTTCCCGTTGTGGAGCGCGGGCGGCTTGGTGGCCGACAGCGAGAGCGCCAGGCCGAAGCCGGCCGCCGGATCGCCCTGGACCTCCGAGGGGAGCGCGGCCGCCGCCAGCCGATCCGTCCCGTTCGAGCCGGCCATCGTCCATGGCACGCGGGTGTACGTGGCCGGATTGCCCCCGTCGAGCCCGCGGATCGCGAGGTCGAAGCCGGTGGTGGTGGAGGTGCCGAGGTCCACCTGCGGGCCGATCTCCGCCCGCTGCGCGTAATGGAACTGGTGGCCGGCCTCGTCGGTGAGCGCCAGGTGGGACGCCCACGAGACCGGGAAGCCGCCGCGCTCCGCCCGGAAGACCACGAGCTCGAAGCCCCAGCGCGCGCCCGTCTGGTCCACGAGGTGGCCGGTGTAGTACCACCACTCGGTCAGGCGGTCGTGGGGCGCGTCGTCGCGGGGCAGGACCACCGGCTGCGGGTCGGCCGGGCGCGGCGTGCCCGACGGAGCCGGCGTCACGACGGGGTGGGGGGCCGGCGGGTTGGCCAGGACCGGGCCGCTGCAGGCGGCGACGAGCGACGCGACGACGGCGAGACGGACGAGGGCGAGGACCCGGGCGGGGCCGGCGAGCCGCGCGCTCATCGACGGGCCCCGATCTCGGCTTCGGCCTCAACCTCGGCCTCGGTCCTGGGAAGCACGCGCCGGAGCGCCCGGTCCAGGCGCGCCGGGACCCACCAGTTCCACCGTCCCAGCAGCCGCATCGTGGCGGGGACCAGCAGCGCGCGGACGATCGTCGCGTCGAGCGCCACCGCAACCGCCACGCCCAGGCCGAGCGCCTTGATGAGCACGATGTCCGCGAAGGCGAACGAGCCCGCGACCACGACGACGATGAGCGCGGCCGACGACACGATGCGCCCGCTGCGCTCCAGGCCGCGGGCCACGGCCTCGGTGTTGTCGCCGGTCCGGTCCCAGGTCTCCTTCATCCGCGAGAGCAGGAACACCTCGTAGTCCATCGACAGCCCGAACAGCACGCAGAACAGGATGACCGGCTGCGTCGTCTCCACGAACCCCAGCGGCTGGAAGCCCAGCGGCGCGGACAGGTTGCCGTCCTGGAAGATCCAGACCAGCGCGCCGAAGCTGGCGACGATCGAGAGCGTGTTCATCACGAGCGCCTTGACCGGCAGCACCAGCGAGCGCAGCAGGACGAACAGGACCAGGAACGTGGTCAGCACGATGAACGCCGCGGTCCGCGGGAAGTCGGCCCAGACGCGCGTGACCACGTCCTCCACGTCGGCGGCGCCGCCGCCCACCAGCACGGTCATGCCGGGCGGGGGTGCCAGCGGGCCCGTGGGGTCGCGGAGGGCGTGCACCAGCGCCCGGCCCTGCTCGGCGTTGGGCCCGTAGGGCGTCGTGATCGTGAACGCGGTCAGGTCGCCCCTGGTGGTGGCGGCGAGGCTGGTCGCCACGAAGCGGTCCGGCGGCCCGCCCGGCGCGCTGTACAGCAGTTGGTACTGCGCCAGCGTCAGGCGTGGGTCCACGTTCACGAGGCTGTCCACCCGGGCCACTCGCGGGTCGGCCGCCAGCCGGCGCGAGTAGTCGTACAGGGCCGCGACGTTGGCCGGTGCCGTGGCGTTCCCCGGCGTCCGGATGGCGAGCACGATCGGCGCGAACTCGCCCTCGCCGAACGTCTGCGCGAGCACGTCGTAGGCGTGGCGGGACGGGACGCTCGAGGGCAGGATCGTGGCGTCCGGCGCGTTGAACCGGACGTGGAGGAACGGCACGCCGAGCACGAGGAGAGTCGCGAGCGTGGGCACGAAGACCGCCACCGGGTGCCGCATGACCCGCCGGGCGAGCCGGGCCCACGGGCCGTCGGCGCCGGGCTGGACCTTGACCCGGCGGACCGCGAGCGCGTCGATCCGGGTGCCCAGGATGGCCAGGGTCGCAGGCAGCAGGGTGAGCGCCGAGGCAACGGCCAGGCCGACGACGATCGCGCCGGCGATGCCCACCGAGCGCAGGATCATGAACTCGAACAGCACCAGGCCCAGCAGGCCGAGCAGGACCGTCAGCCCCGAGAAGAACACCGCCCGGCCCGCGGTGCCCACGGTCACGCGCACTGCCTCGGCCACCTGGTCGGGCTGTCCCTCCCGGCGCGCCAGCTCCTCGCGGAAGCGGCTCGTCATCAGCAGCGAGTAGTCCACGCCCAGGCCAAGCCCGAGCAGCGTGGCGAGGTTGAGCACGAAGATGCTCATGGGCGTGGCGGAGGCGACCAAGAAGATCCCGGCCAGCGCCACCAGGACCGCGGTGCCGCCCACGACGAGCGGCACGGCGGCCGCGACCACCGATCCGAAGACCACGAGCAGCGCGAGGGCCGCCAGGGGGAGCGAGATCAGCTCCGAGCGGCGCAGGTCCGTCTCGGTCACGGACTGGACGTCGCCGTAGAACGCAGGGCCGCCGCCCACGGTCACGGTGAGCCCCGGCACCTGGTGGATGGCCGCCTGGACGCCGGGCAGTGCCGCCGGCGAGTCGTCCGGCGAGAGGTCCAGGAACACGATGTCGTACGCGGTGTGGCCGTCGGCGCTGACCTGCCGCGGCGCGAGCTCGTGCGACAGGATCCGGGTGACGTGCGGGGCGGCGGCCACGTCATGGGTGGCGGCGGCGACGGCCTGGACCCACGGCAGGGTGCCCGCGGTCAACGAGGACGACTGGTAGACGAGGACGAGCGCGGACGGCTCCACGCCCAGCTCGGTCTGCAGCACCTGCTTGGCGCGGGCGGACTCCAGATCGTTGAGGATGAAGCCGCCAGCCGACAGCGCGCCCGGCGCGCGCGGCGCGAGCGGGATGGCGGCGAGGATGAGGAGCGCCCACGCGGCGACGATCCACCACCGGCGGCGAACGGCGAAGCGCCCCAGACGATCGAAGGTCATGCGACCCCCCGTTCGCTCGGGGCAGGGCCGCCGGATTGGACGGCAGGGGCAGCGTGGAGCGGGTCGGGGGCGTGCAACATGCGCGTCACGGGTAGCAGGTTACGGCGGATCCGCGTTCGGCGCCTCACGGCGTGCCACCGCCTGGCATCGCGGGCCGGGCAGTCGCGGCGCGTCGGCGATTCGGCGGGCCGCCACAGGCACCGGCGCCGTCCGCCTTGCGCCCGTCCGCCCCCGCGGCAGCTGCCCGCGTGGACGCGGCCGAGGCCCTCGTGTATGCTCGGCGTCCATTCAGGCTGCATAGGATTTATGCGGTCAAGGTCCTCGAACTGACGGCGGAGGTAGCGGGCAGGTGGAGACTCAGGTGCGCGGCGCAGACGCCCACGCGGCGCTCGAGGCGGCGCCGTTCGTCAACCGCCGCGATCCCGCCCAGCGGCTCGGCCCGGACGGCAAGCCCGCTGTCAGTCGCCGCGCGCCGCGCTGGGAGGACGTCCCCGACGAGAAGTGGAACGACTGGCGCTGGCAGCTCTCCAACCGCGTCAACGACCTCGAGGACTTCGAGGAGATCCTCGAGCTGACCGACGAGGAGCGCGAGGGCCTGTCCGCGCCGGACAAGTTCCGGGTGGACGTCACCCCGTACTTCGTCTCGCTGATCGACCCCAAGGACCCCAACGACCCGATCCGCCGCCAGATCATCCCGCTCGGTCGCGAGCTGCGCTCCTTCACGGGGATGATGGAGGACAGCCTGGCCGAGGACCGCCACTCGCCGGTGCCCGGCCTCGTCCACCGCTACCCGGACCGCGTCCTCATGCTCATCACCACGCAGTGCGCGTCGTACTGCCGGTACTGCACGCGGAGCCGGATCGTCGGCGACCCGACCCAGAACTTCAACCGCAAGGAGCACGAGGCCCAGCTGGACTACATCCGCCGGACGCCGCAGATCCGCGACGTGCTCATCTCCGGCGGCGACCCCCTGACGCTGGCCCCCAAGCTGCTGGAGGGCGCGCTCCGCGCCCTGCGCGAGATCCCGCACGTCGAGATCGTGCGCATCGGCTCCCGGGTGCCGGTGTTCATGCCGCAGCGCGTGGACGACGAGCTCACCGAGATGCTCGAGAAGTACCACCCGGTGTGGCTGAACATCCACGTCAACCACCCCAACGAGATCACGCCGGAGCTGTCGCGCGCGACGTCGAGGCTCGCCAAGGCAGGGGTCCCGCTGGGCAACCAGTCCGTGCTGCTCGCGGGCGTGAACGACTGCGTCCACACCCAGCGCGAGCTCGTCCAGCGCCTGGTCGAGAACCGCGTCCGGCCGTACT
>JAKAHL010000248.1 GCA_021815005.1 Chloroflexota bacterium | reverse complement strand
GGCCTCCGGGACGGGGGACGGCGTCGGTAACACGACGGCAAAGTACGTGTTACCCGACCCGGAGGACGGCGGTCAAGGGGACGGGCGCGCGCCCCGGCATCCCCCGGGGACGGCATCCGGCGGCACGGCGCCTCGGCGCGCCGCAGGCCGGCGCGTCGGTCCCGCGCGCCCGCCCCCTTTCGTCGGCAGCCCCCCAAGGAGGGGGTCGATGTCACCGGATTGTTTCATTCCGGTCACGCGACCCCTGTCACCATGCGTATGGTCGGGGACCGCAGCGGGCCGTCGCGCCACCCCCCCGCGGTGCGACGCCGGTTTGCGGTCCCCGGCAATTCCTTCCAGCTGCCGCGCCGGCGCCCTGCAGCCTGGCGGCGACCCCTTCGGCTGCCCGCGGGCTCCCACCGGGAAACCGGCGCGGCGTGGCGTCCCCCCCCGGGTCGCCAGGGCCGCCACCCCCGAGGAGATCGCATGTCCCAGCCCGTTCCCCGCTCGGAGGCCGAGCGCATCCAGGCCTTCCTCGCCTCCGGCCCGTTCGCGGTGGTCGGTGCCAGCACCGACCGGTCCAAGTACGGCAACAAGGTCCTGCGCTGCTACCAGCAGCACGGCAAGCCGGTCTACCCGGTGAACCCCCGCGCGCCGGAGGTGGAGGGGCTCACCGCCTACCCGTCGCTCGCCGCGCTGCCGGCGAAGGTCGCGGCCATCTCGGTGATCACGCCCCCCGCGGCCACCGAGCAGGTGGTGCGGGAGGCGCACGCCGCCGGCGTCCGGCACGTCTGGATGCAGCCCGGCGCCGAGAGCGACGAGGCCGTCCGGACCGCCGAGTCGCTGGGGATGAACGTCATCGCCGGCGGCCCCTGCCTGCTGGTGGTGATGGGCTACAGCGAGCACGGCTGACCGGGACGGCGCCGGCGCCCCGCGGCACGCGCCCCGTCCCAGGTGGAGCGCGCCCTACAGATATCGTGAACCAGCCTGATTCAGTTGCTACGTATCCGGCGTGACGCCCCGACCCAGGCCCGCCGACGAGCCCCGCCCGGAAGCCCGCTGGCTGCTGCTCATCCACCAGATCCCTCCCGCGCCCGCGTACCTGCGCGTGAAGGTGGGCCGTCACCTCCAGCGGATCGGCGCGGTGGCCATCAAGAACTCCGTCTACGCCCTGCCGGTCGGGGACGAGGCCCAGGAGGACCTCCAGTGGGTCCTCCGCGAGGTGACGAAGGGGGGCGGCGACGCGTCCATCGTCGAGGCCCGCTTCGTCGAGGGGCTGGGCGACGGGCAGGTCGTCGCCCTGTTCCACGGCGCCCGCGAGGCGGACTACCGGGAGCTCGCCGCGCAGGCCCGGGAGGTCGCCGCGGGATTCCCGAAGCGGGGGCCTCCGGTGGCCAGCCGGCGCGCCGAGGCGGCCGGCCAGGTGGCGCGGCTTCGCCGGCGGCTCGCCGAGGTCGTCGCCATCGACTTCTTCGGAGCACCCGGACGCGAGGCCGTCGAAGGTCTCGTGGCCGGACTGGAGGACCGCATGAAGCCCGAGGACGCAGCGAACGAGACCGGCAAGCCCACCATGCCCGTCGAGGCCGCCCGGGGACGCACCTGGGTCACGCGCGCGGGGATCAAGGTGGACCGGATGGCCAGCGCCTGGCTCATCCGCAGGTTCATCGACCCCGAGGCGCGCTTCAGGTTCGTGCCGGCCAAGGACTACCGGCCCCAGCCGCGCGAGCTGCGCTTCGACATGTTCGAGGCGGAGTTCACGCACGAGGGGGATCGCTGCACCTTCGAGGTGCTGGTCCAGCGCTTCGGGCTCGACGACCCGGGCCTGCGGAACCTCGCCGAGATCGTCCACGACGTCGATCTCAAGGACGCGAAGTACGGACGGGCGGAGGCGTCCGGCATCGGGCAGCTCGTGGCCGGCATCGCCGCGGCCCACGCGGACGACGAGGAGCGCCTGGCGCGCGGCACGGCGCTCTTCGAGGACCTCTACGCCGCGTGCGGCGGCGCCACCAGGCACTGAACGGCCCGCCGCGGGCCCGCGCGGGTGACGAGCGCACCCGGGGGAGAGCGCCATGGTCGAGAGAGACGCGTCGCCGAACGGTGGCCCGGGCGCGGCGGGGGCGGGGACCGGCCCGGCGGTCGTGCCCTGCTCGCTCCGGGACTTCCTGGGCTACTTCGTCCGCCTGGGCACGTTCGGCTTCGGGGGCCCCATCGCGCTCGCCGGCCACATGCAGCGGGACCTCGTCGAGGAGCGGCGCTGGATCTCGAAGGAGGACTACCTCGAGGGCCTGGCCCTGGCCCAGCTCGCGCCGGGCCCGCTCGCCGCGCAGCTCGCCATGTACCTCGGCTGGGTGCGGGCCCGGATCCTCGGGGCCACGCTGGTGTCGGCGGCCTTCATCCTCCCCTCCTTCGCGATGACCGTGGCCATCGCCGCCGCCTACCTCCGCTACGGCGGCCTCTCCTGGATCCAGGGAGCCTTCTACGGCATCGGCGCGGCGGTCATCGCCATCATCGTGCGCAGCGCCTGGAAGCTCATGAAGCTCTCGCTCAAGCGGGACTGGCTCCTGTGGGCGATCTTCGCCGTCGTCGGCGCCGTCACCGCGGCGACCGAGTCCGAGATCGTCTGGCTCTTCCTGGGCGCGGGCGTCCTCGCGCTCCTGGTGAAGGCGCCGCCCCGGCTCCGCCCCGGAACCGCCGCCGCCGCGGCCGTCGTCCCCGTCTGGCTCTTCTCCGGCGTCGCCGGCCCGGCGCCGGGCACGCTGTGGCGGATCCTCGGCTACTTCGCCGCCGCGGGCGCCTTCGTCTTCGGGAGCGGCCTCGCCATCGTGCCCTTCCTGCACGGCGGCGTGGTGAACGGCTACCACTGGCTGAACGAGCGCCAGTTCCTGGACGCCGTCGCGGTGGCGATGATCACGCCCGGGCCGGTGGTCATCACCGTGGCCTTCATCGGCTACCTGGTGGCCGGGCCGGCCGGGGCGTTCCTGGCCGGGCTCGGCGTCTTCCTCCCGACCTACCTGTTCGTCGTCGTCCCGGCGCCCTACTACCGCCGCATCGCGCACAACGTCCAGATCGCGGCCTTCGTCGCCGGCGTGACGGCGGCCGCGACCGGGGCCATCGCGGGCGCGGCCTACGTCCTGGGACGCCGCGCCATCCTCGACCTCCCGACCCTGGCCATCGGCCTCGCCACCCTGGCGGTCCTCACCTGGGCGAGGAAGGTCCCGGAGCCCCTGGTCATCGTGGCCGCCGGCGTGGCCGGCGTGCTGCTCCGGGGCGGGCTGCCGACGTGAACCGCCGCGCCGCCGCCGCCCGCGTCGTGGCCGCGCTGCTCGGGTCCGCCTGCGTCCGGGCGGCCCTGGCGGCGTCGCCGGGGCCCTTCCCCCTGGTGCGGGTGGGCGACGTGGGACTGCCCGGAGCCGCCGCCCGCTTCGACTACCAGGACGTCGACGCCGCGCACGGCCACCTGGTCATCGCGCACATGAA
>JAKAHL010000247.1 GCA_021815005.1 Chloroflexota bacterium | reverse complement strand
CGGCGACCCCGGGGACCGACCTCGGCCCGCTCGACTTCGCCGCCGTCGCGCGCGCCTGTGGGGCCCGGGGCGTGCGCGTGGACACCGATCTGGCGTTCGAGCCCGCGCTCCGGACCGCGCTGGCGGCGTCCGGCCCCACCCTGATCCACGTGCTGGTGGACCGTCGCTGGGTCAGCGTTGACCAGCCGGCGACCGAGGCTTGAGCCGCCCCACGCTCCACATGGTGCCGGAGGTCGTCTGGGCGTCGCGTGATCCGCGCGCGCCCTACGCCCCGGCCGCCTTTGCCGAGGAGGGGTTCATCCACTGCACCGACGGTGACAGCGGCATGGTGGCGACCGCCAACCGCTTCTACCGGGACGACCCGCGGCCGTTCCTGGTGCTGACCGTGGACCTTGACCGGACCGGCAGCCCGTGGCGATTCGACGACCCGGACGAGCGGTACCCGCACATCTACGGGACGATCGCCCCCGCGGCCGTGCTCGCGGTGCGGCGCATGGCCCGGCAGCCCGACGGCACGTTCTCCGGGATCGCCGAGGACACCGCGGCGGCCGGCGGCTGAGATGCCTCCCGGCCGCTCTACGGCCGCGCTCCGCCCTACGTGTCGAACGCGGGCGCGTCGCGCGGGATGAACCACCAGGCGAGCAGCGACGAGAGCGCGGCCACGGCGATGGCCACGCCCATGGCGAGCGCCGGGCCCAGGGTCACCAGCTGCCCGCCGATCGCGGCGCCGACGGGGTAGCCGAGGAAGTTGAGCGACATGGAGACCGCGAAGGCCCGCCCGAGCCACGCCGGATCCGTCCGCCGCTGCCGCAGCGTGAACATCGCGACGTCCATGGGCCCGTTCACGAATCCCTGGAGCGCCACGGCGAGCACGATCATCGCGAGGGTGGGGGAGGCCAGGACCAGCAGGCCGGTCGCCGCGTAGCCGGCCATGCCCGCCACGAGGATGGGCTTCTCGAGGCCGCTCACCCGCCAGCGCCCCACGACCAGCGCCCCGATGCCGCCGGTGACGCCCATCACGGCCCACACGCCGCCCACCACCGTGTCGCCCAGGCGCAGGTCGCTGAGCAGGATGACCGGCAGCACGATCGAGACGATGCCGCCGCCGACGTTGAGCACCGCGAACCCGACGCCGAGCCCGAGGAGGGTGGGGTTCGAGATCGTGTAGCGGAGGCCGTCCCAGGCGTTGGCGAGGATGCGCCCCGTCGCGCCGGTTGAGCCGGGCGGGTCCTTGACGCCGATGATCACCGCGGCCGCGAGCGCGTACATGGCGGCGATCACCAGCAGGGCCTCGGGCCCGCCCAGCGTCTCGACCATGACGCCCGCGACTGGCGGGCCGACCAGCGTCGCGACGACGTAGCCGTTGGAGTCGAGCGCGTTCACCCGTTCCCACAGCCGGCGCGGCACGATGAGCGGGAACAGCGTCCGGAGCCCGACGTTGGACAGCGGGTGCGTGATGCCGGCGATCGCCGAGATGAGGATGAGCAGCCCCGGCGTGAGCGCACCGGCCATGGCGAGCGCGGCGATCGCCACCAGCGAGGCGAAGGCGACGGCCTGGTCGACGATGATCAGCCGGGCGCGGCCGTGGCGGTCGAGCAGCGCCCCCGCGATCGGCCCGACGATCAGCCCGGGCGTGACGTTGGTGAACGTGACCAGGCCGGCCAGCTCGGGCGAGCCGAAGCGCCCGAGCGTGAACAGGACGAGGGCGACGCCCAGCATGCTCGCGGCAATCCGGCTGACGACCATCCCGAGCAGGATCCTGCCCATCGACGGGATGCGGAAGACGGCCTGATAGGAGGGGGACTGGTCGGCAGGGTGCACCCCCCGACGCTATCACCGGCCGCGGGGGCCCCGCGGGCCGCCGGGGGTCTGGCATCCTACGCTCGTGTCCGACCATCGACGCACCGCCGACGGCACCGCGCCGCCGGCCGTCATGGCGGCGCTGGTGCTGGTCTCGCTCGCCCTCCGCCCGCAGCTGGCGGGCATCGGCCCGCTGGCCGGCGAGATCGTCGGCGACCTGGGCGTCAGCCACGCGTTCGTGGGCCTGCTCACGACGATCCCGGTTCTGTGCATGGGCCTGTTCGCGCCTCTGGGCCCGGCGCTCGCCGCGCGGTTCGGGCCGCGCGCCGCCATCGCGCTCGCCGCGGGTGCCGTGGCCGTCGCCGGCCTGCTGCGCGCGGCCGCTCCCGGGGACGTCCCGATCCTCGCGCTCACCTTCGCCATCGGGATCGCCACGGCCGTCGCCGGGCCGATCCTCGCCATGTTCGTGCGGGGTGCGATGCCGGACCACCGGGTGGCCGGGACGGCGGCCTACGCGGGCGGCACCACCCTGGGCCAGGCGTTGGCGGCAGGCGTGGTCGTGCCGGTTGCGGTTCTGCTCGGCGGGTGGCGTGCGTCGATCGCGGCGGTCTCGGCCGCGTCGCTGCTGGGGGTGGGGGCGTGGCTCGCCCTGACTGCGGGCACCGCGCCCGGCCGTGGCGCCGACGGGAGCGCGGCGCATGCCCGTCGGCCCAGGCTCCCGGTCGGTCGGCCCATCGTCTGGGCGCTCGGCGTGCTGTTCGGGACCCAGTCAGCGGTGTTCTACGGAACCAACGCCTGGCTGCCCAGCTTCTACGTGGAGCGCGGCTGGAGCGCAGAGGCGGCCGCCGCCCTGCTTGCGGGGTCCAGCCTGGCTGGCCTCGCGGCCATCGTCATCGCCCCGCTCGCCTCTCGCCGGGGCTTGGAGCGCAGGGAGCTGCTGGCCTCGGCCGCGGGCTCGATCGTGGCGGGCCTCGGAGGCGTCGTCCTGGTGCCGGCGCTGGCGTGGGTCTGGGTCGCGATGCTCGGCGGCGGGCTCGGCCTCATGTTCACGATGGTCCTCACCCTGCCGACCGACGTCACCTGGGACGCGGAGAGCGCCGGGGGCGCCTCGGCGCTGGTGATGCTGGTGGGCTATCTGGTCGCCTCGGCCGCCCCGTTCCTGCTGGGCGCCGTGCGGGACGCGACCGGCTCGTTCGCGGTCAGCCTGTGGACGCTGCTCGCCCTGGCGGCGACGATGCTCCCCATGTCCTGGGCGCTCTCCCCGGACCGGCTGCGCGCGGGCGCGCAGGCCCGAGGCTGACCCGGGCGCCTACGGACGGGTCGCCGTCACGGAGAACGACAGCGGGAGCCGGCCGCGCTCGGCGGGGTGGACGTCGCGGTGGCCGCCGTACCAGTCCACGGGGTGCTCGGTGACCGCCTCGAGCCGCAGCCCCGAGCCGAGCAGCGCGGTGACCACCTCGCCGAGGGTCCACGCCCGGGCGAACTTCCACGCCTGGTCCGCGTCGGGGAGGGAGAGGCGCTCGATGTACGCCGGGGACCAGCCGCGCGAGGCCTCCGGCCCGGCGAAGTAGTCGTAGTCGGTCAGCAGCCAGCCGCCCTCGCCGTCGCCGTCGAACAGCCACTCGGCGGGGTGGCCCTCGAACTGGACCAGTCGGCCGCCAGGGCGCAGGATCCTCGCGATGCCC
>JAKAHL010000246.1 GCA_021815005.1 Chloroflexota bacterium | reverse complement strand
CGCTCGGGCGCGAGCCGGGCGACGGCGCGGCCGCCCGCGGCTCCGGCGTGGACGCCGCGCTCGTGTGCCGGCGCTCCCCGGGGTTCGGCGACGTCTGGCCCGGGGGCCCGGCCACGCTGGCCGACGCCTCGGAGGCGCCGCTCGGCCGGGACCAGTCCAACACCTCCGTGGTGCTGGGCGGCCAGGCGCTGCTCAAGGCCTACCGGCGCGTGCAGCCCGGTCTCAACCCGGACCTCGAGCTCACCGCCTATCTCTCGGAGGAGGCCGCGTTTCCGGGCGTCCCGCGCCTCGCGGGCTGGGCCGAGGCGGTCACCCGCGATGGCGGGGCGGCCACGGTCGCGATGCTCCAGGCGTTCGTCGGCCGCGCCCGCGACGCGTACGAGGCGACCGCCGAGTTCCTCGCCGACCTGGTGATGGCCCCCGGGTCCGTCAGCCTCGAATGGGCGACCGAGCCGGCCGAGGACCTCGGCATCCTGGTGGCGGGCCTCCACGCCGCGCTGGCCTCGCCGCCCCGCGACGCGACCGAGATGGCGCCCCGCGCCGCCACCCGCGACGAGCTCAAGGCGTGGCGCCTGGAGGCGCACCGGCGCCTCAACCGGGCGATCGCCGACGTGGCTGCTGCCGACGCCGACCTGGCCCAGGAGTTGCGCGACATGGGTGCGCACATCGCCGCCCGCGCGTCGCGGTTCGAGGCCGTCGTGACGCCGCCGCTGGTGATGCGCATCCACGGGGACCTGCACCTCGGCCAGGTCCTGCTCGGTGACGACGGCGATCGCGTCGTCGACTTCGAGGGCGAGCCGCTGCGCCCGATCGACGAGCGAAGGCAGCTCGACTCCCCGCTGCGCGATGTCGCGTCGCTGCTGCGGTCGCTGGACCACGTGGCCCGTTCCGCCCGGCGCCGTGCCGAGCTGCGCAACGGGGGGCCGATCGCGCGCCCGGCGCTCGACGTGGACGCGTGGATCGTCCGCGCCCGACAGCGGTTCCTGGCGGCCTACGCCGCCGGCCTGCGCCACGAGGCCGCGCCCATCTCCCTCGATCTCGATCTGCTCGACGCGTTCGAGGTGGCCAAGGAGTGCTACGAGTTCAGCTACGCGGCCACCGTCCTGCCGTCATGGCTGTGGGCCCCGCGCGACGGCATGCGCTGGCTGCTGGCCCAGGGCGAGGTGTGACCGGGGCCCGGCCCCGCTCTCCGCGGCGCAGGCTCCGGCCACAGCGCCCGCGAATTGCCGAGGTTCGGGCGCTCCGGCCGAGCCGCCGGGAGGTCCGCCGTGACCGCTGGTGCCCATCAGGTGCCACTCGGCCCTGTCGTGGGACGTCCCAATCCCAGCTAAGATCTCGGCAGTTTCGACTAGATCTGGTGGATTTGGGAGTTTTGTCAGCCGATGGCGTCCCAGGCAGGCGTTAAGGACCCCGGATGGGTCACGCTGACAGACGCCTGTCGGCTCCTGGGCGTCTCGCCGTCCACCGTTCGCCGCTGGGGGGACTCGGGCAAAGTCCGGACGTACACGACTCCCGGCGGACACCGTCGCTTCTCACGGGCAGGGCTCGAGGCCATGCTGCCCGTCAGCCCCACGACGCGCCCCGGTCTCGCCGAGCTGGGTGAGACGCCCCGGAACCTCGCCCGCAGCTACCGGGCGGGCGGCGAGGACGCGCCGATGCGCATCCCGTGGGTGACCGAGCTCGACGAGGCCAAGCGCGAGCGGTTCCGCGGTTTCGGCCGGGGCATCGTCGCCTCGCTGATCGCCGCTCTCGACGCCGAGGACGCCGGTCGCCGCACCGAGCTGCTGCGCTCGGCGGAGGACGCCTGCGCGAACTACGGCCGGCTGGCCGCGGGCGAGTCGCTGGGCGCCTCGATGACGGCGGACGTGTTCCTGAGGTTCCGCCGGCCGTTCCTGGACGAGCTCGCCTCCGTCGCCCGGCGGCGCGAGTTCGACGCCACCTCCACCTCGGCCCTCATCGCCGACGCCAATGCCGCCCTGGACGACCTGATGCTCGCCACGCTCCGCGGCTGGGAGGCCGCGACGCTCGGCTCCGGCCGTCGGCCCGCGCTCCCGAACCCCTGACCCCCATCGCACGGAGTACTTCCCGACGTGACCGTCCCCCGCGCCGCGCTCCAGCCCCGCGCCGCGATCGAGCTCCACGCGATCGTCCTCCACGCGCGATCGGTCGCCAGCGACGACCGCGAGGCGTTCGCCCGGACCGCGGCGCGCGTCGCCCACGACCCGCGGGCCATCCTGCTGCGGACCTGCCACCGCGTGGAGCTGTATTACGTCGCGGGCGAAACGTCCCGGACCCGGGCGCTGACGCCGCCCGAGCCGCCCGCCGGCGGGCTGCGCCTGGAGGGGCTTGACGCGGCACGGCACCTGATGACCGTTGCCGCGGGGCTCGACTCGGTGGTCGTGGGGGAGGACCAGATCCTCCACCAGCTGCGCGAGTGCCTGGTCGATCGCAAGCTGCCGGGCGCCGCGCAGTGCCCGGTGGACGTCGGCTCGCACGAGCCCGAGGCGCTCGAGCTGGACCCGCTCATCGAGCGCCTGTTCCAGGTCGCGCTCCACCTCGGGCGCGAGACGCGCGCGTGGCGCGAGGGCCCGCCCCGGTCGCTCGGCGACATGGCGACCGAGCGGGTCGCCGACGCCGTCGGGCCGCTCATCGGCAAGCGCCTGCTGGTCGTGGGGGCGGGGCGCATGGGCCGGCTCGCCGCGCTGTCCGCGGCCCGCCAGGGCGCCCACGTGCTGGTCGCCAACCGGAGCGCCGAGCGCGCGGCCGATCTCGCGTGGGAGGCGGGTGGCGAGCCCGTCGCGTTCGGGCCAGACGTTCCGCTGCCCGCTGTCGACGCGGTGATCCCCGCCATTGGGGCTCGCTGGGAGCTCTCGCCCGCGGCCCGTGCCGCACTGGTCGAGGGCTCGCTGCCGGTGGTGGACCTGTCGTCCCCGCCCGCGCTGGCGCCCGAGCTGCGCGAGACCCTGGGCGACCGCTACACGAGCATCGACGATCTCGCCCGGAGCCCGCAGGACCAGCTCCGCCCGCGCCTGCGCAACCGCCTCGAGAAGGCCATCGATGCCGGTGAGGCCCAGTTCGCGGCCTGGGCCAACGCCCGCTCGTCGGTGCCCGCGATCCAGGCGCTGAGCGAGCAGGCGGAGATCCGGCGCGCGGAGGAGCTCGAGCGACTGTTCCGCCGGCTGGACCTCGCCGACCACGAGCGCGAGCTCGTCGAGCAGATGAGCCAGCGCCTCGTGGCGGGGCTGCTTCACGCCCCGCTGACGTCGCTCCGCGAGGACGCGTCCGGGGACCTCGACCGCGCTGCCCGCGCGCTGTTCTCGCTGTAGGGGAGCGTCCCGTGGACCGAGTCCTCCGTATCGGCACGCGCGGCAGCGAGCTGGCGCTCGTCCAGGCCCGCTGGGTTCAGGCCCGGCTCGCCGAGCGCGGCGTGGCAACCGAGATCGAGATCATCCGCACCGAGGGCGACGACCGGCCCGTGGACACCGCCTGGGGCGAG
>JAKAHL010000013.1 GCA_021815005.1 Chloroflexota bacterium | reverse complement strand
GAGCTGATCACCCCGATCGCCCTCGAGGTCGGCCAGCGCTTCGCCATCCGCGAGGGCGGCCGCACCGTCGGCGCCGGCGCGATCACCACCATCATCGCGTAAGGATCCCGAGATGGCGAAGCAGCGGATCCGAATCCGCCTCAAGGCCTATGACCACCGGCTGCTGGATCAGTCGGCAGCCCAGATCGTCGAGACGGCCCAGCGCACTGGCGCTGACGTTGTCGGCCCGGTCCCGCTGCCGACCCGGATCGAGAAGTTCACCGTGCTGCGCTCACCGTTCATCGACAAGGACTCCCGGGAGCAGTTCGAGATCCGCACCCACAAGCGGCTCATCGACATCCTGGACCCGTCGTCGAAGACGGTGGACGCCCTGATGCGACTCTCGCTGGCGGCGGGCGTCGACATCGAAATCAAGATGTAGGGCGGACCTGATGAGCATCGGTCTGATCGGCCGCAAGGTCGGCATGACGCAGGTCTTCCAGCCGGACGGCACCATGGTCGCGGTCTCGGTCGTGGAAGTCACCCCCAACACCGTGACGCGGCTCCGCACGTCCGAGCGCGACGGCTACACGGCCGTCCAGCTTGGCGCAGGCGAGCGTCGGCGCCAGACCAAGCCGATGGCCGGCCAGCTCCGGGACCTGCCGCGGGTGCGCAACATCCGCGAGTTCCGGCTGGACGACGCGGACAGCTACAGCGTGGGCCAGCAGATCACCGTCGGCGACGTGTTCGCGGCGGGCGAGCTGGTGGACGTGACCGGCGTGTCGAAGGGTCAGGGCTTCGCGGGGACCGTGAAGCGCCACAACTTCAAGCGCGGCCCCAAGACCCACGGGTCCGACAACTATCGCAAGCCGGGCTCCATTGGCCCCGGCACGACACCCGGTCGCGTCTACAAGGGCCTGCGCATGGCGGGCCACATGGGCAGCGAGCGGGTCACGATCAAGAAGCTGCGCGTCGTCCGGGTGGACGCTGAACGGAACCTGATCCTCGTGAGGGGTTCGGTCCCGGGGGCTCCCGGCGCGCTCACCTTCGTCCGGAAGGCCTGACCGATGCCGCAGACCACTCTCTACGACCGAACCGGCGCGACCGTCGGGAGCGTGGACCTCGCCGACGCGCTGTTCGCGGCGCCCGTCAACGAGGCCGTGCTCCACCAGGCCGTTGTCGCCCAGCTCGCCGGGCGGCGCCTCGGCACGCACGACACGAAGACCCGCGGCGAGGTCCGCGGCGGCGGCAAGAAGCCGTACCGCCAGAAGGGCACCGGCCGTGCGCGGCAGGGGCATCGGACGGCTCCCCACTTCCGCGGTGGCGGCGTGGTGTTCGGTCCGCACCCGCGCTCCTACGACCAGAAGCTGCCCCGCAAGATGCGGCGGCTCGCGCTCCGCTCGGCGCTGTCGGCGAAGTTCACCGACGACGCGATCAAGGTGGTGCAGGCCTTCGGCATGGCCGATGAGCCCAGGACCAAGGCGTTCGTCGGGGTCCTCGAGGCGCTCGGCGCGGGCGATGGCCACGAGCGTCGCGTGCTCGTGGTGGCCCCGGCGAAGGACGAGCCGCTCCTGCGGTCGGCGCAGAACCTGCCGTCGGTGACGGTGATCCTCGCCGACTCGCTCAATGTGGTGGACCTGCTCAATGCGGACGCCGTGCTGATCGAGCAGCCGGCCCTGGCCCGCATCGAGGAGGTGTACGCGTGAGCGCCCTGACCGCCGCCGACATCATCCTGCGCCCGGTGATCTCGGAGAAGTCCATCGACGAGTCCGGTCGCGGGAAGTACACCTTCGCGGTGCACCCGGACGCGAACAAGATCCAGATCAAGGGCGCCATCGAGGAGCTCTACAAGAAGGAGAAGGTCACGGTCGTGGCCGTGAACGTTCTGACCTCGAAGGCCAAGGAGAAGCGCCGCGGCACGAAGCGCGGTCGCGTCACGGGGCACACCTCCGTCTGGCGGAAGGCCATCGTGACACTCGCCCCCGGCCAGAAGATCGAATTCTTCGAGGGGGTGTAGCGATGCCGCTCCGAAGCTACAAGGCAACCTCCGCCGGACGCCGGTGGATGACTCGCTCGACGTTCGAGGAGATCACCACCGACCAGCCGCACAAGCCCCTGCTGGAGCCCCAGAAGCGCATCAACGGCCGGAACAACCAAGGTCGCCTGACCGTGCGCCATCGAGGCGGCGGCGAGAAGACCCACTACCGGCGGATCGACTTCAAGCGCGACAAGTTCGGCGTGCCCGCCCGGCTGGCGACGATCGAGTACGACCCGAACCGCTCGGCGCGGATCGGCCTGCTCCACTATCGCGACGGCGAGAAGCGCTACATGCTGCTGCCGCACGGACTCAAGGTGGGCGACGTCGTCGTGTCCGGGCCGGACGTGGAGGCGCGCGTGGGCAACGCGCTGCCGCTCGCGAGCATCCCGCTCGGCACCACCGTGCACAACATCGAGCTCATCCCCGGCAAGGGTGGCCAGATCGTCCGGTCCGCCGGCACATCTGCGCAGCTGCTCGCCAAGGAGGGTGACTTCGCCACCGTTCGCCTGCCGTCGGGCGAGATGCGCCGCGTCCCGCTCAAGTGCATCGCCACGATCGGCCAGGTCAGCAACCTCGATCACGAGAATCAGAGCCTTGGCAAGGCCGGGCGCGCCCGCCACATGGGCCAGCGTCCGGAGGTCCGAGGCGTGGCGATGACCCCGCGGGACCACCCCCACGGCGGTGGCGAGGGCAAGAGCCCGACCGGGATGCCGCCCAAGACACCTTGGGGCAAGCCGGCGATGGGCTACCGCACTCGGCGCGGCAAGGCGTCCAACCGCCTGATCGTCCGCAGCCGGCATCGCAAGTCGTAAGAGGAGCCAGAGATGTCGCGATCGGTCAAGAAGGGGCCGTTCGTCCAGCCCCGGCTTCTCGCCCGGGTCCAGGACATGAACAGGCGGAACGAGCGGAAGGTCCTCAAGACCTGGTCCCGCGCGTCCGTGATCTTCCCCGATTTCATCGGCCACACGGTGGCGGTGTACAACGGCAAGAAGCATGTGCCGGTGTACGTCACCGAGAACATGGTCGGCCACCGGCTAGGCGAGTTCGCGCCCACCCGCACCTATCGCGGGCACGGCAGGACAGCCGACCGGTCCGGCGGGCTGCGGTAGGGGAGGCGAGCACGATGCGAGTTTCCGCGACCGCCAAATACCTGCGGGGATCCACCCGGAAGGCCCGCCTCGTGACGGAGGCGATCAAGGGCAAGCCCGTGGAGGAAGCCACGACGCTTCTGCGGTTCATGCCGCAGGCCGCCGCACGGGACGTCGCGCGCGTCCTGCGGAGCGCGGCGGCGAACGCCGAGAACAACCTGTCGCTGTCGGCTGACGAACTCTACGTCGCCGACGCGATCGCGAACGAGGGCCCGACGATCAAGCGGTGGCGCCCCCGGGCACAGGGTCGGGCCTTCCCGATCCACAAGCCCATGACGCACATCACCGTCGTCGTGGCCAATCGGGAGGCCTAGGCATGGGACACAAAGTCCATCCGTACGGCTACCGCCTGGGCTACACCCGAACGTGGACCGCCAAGTGGTACGCCGACAAGGACTACACCGACCTCCTCAAGGAGGACATCTCGATCCGCAAGCTCCTTGACCGGCGCCTTGCGAATGCCAGCGTGAGCGGCGTGGAGATCGAGCGCGGCATCAACCACGTGACGGTGGCCATCCACACGGCCAAGCCGGGCATCGTGATCGGCCGCGGTGGCCAGAACGTCGAGGTTCTCCGCAAGGAGATCGGCGACCTGACCAAGCGCAAGGTGAAGCTGGAGATCAAGGAGATCCGCCAGCCCGAGCTCGACGCCTACCTCGTCGCCCTCAACATCGCCCAGCAGCTGACTCGCCGCGTTGCCTACAAGAAGGCGATGAAGCAGTCCGTGCAGCGGTCGATGAAGGCGGGCGCCAAGGGTGTGAAGATCGCGCTCGCCGGCCGCCTGGGCGGTTCGGAGATGGGTCGCCGGGAGTGGGATCGCGAGGGTCGCATCCCGCTCGGCACGCTGCGCGCCGACATCAGCTACGGCCAGGTCCACGCCCACACGACCTACGGACGCATCGGCGTCAAGGTCTGGATCTACAAGGGCGAGATCCCGGTCGAGCGTCGGCGTCGCGAGGCCGCAACCGCCGTAGCGAGCGCCGCGGCCGCAGCCGCGCAGGGGGCCTGAGCCATGCTGATGCCCCGGCGCGTCAAGCACCGCAAGGTCATGCGTGGCCGCATGTCCGGGTCGGCCAAGGGCGGCGCGACCGTCGCCTTCGGCGAGTACGGCCTGGCCACCCTCGAGCCGGCGTGGATCACCGCCCGCCAGATCGAGGCCGCCCGCCGCGCGATGACCCGCTCGGTGAAGCGAGGCGGCAAGATCTGGATCCGGATCTTCCCGGACAAGCCCGCCACCAAGAAGCCCGCCGAGACCCGCATGGGCTCCGGCAAGGGCGCGCCCGACCACTGGGTCGCGGTCGTCCGCCCCGGCCGGATCCTGTTCGAGATGGCTGGCGTCGAGCGCGAGGCGGCCGTCGAGGCCATGCGCCTCGCGGCCCACAAGCTCCCGGTCGCGACCAAGGTCGTCGTCCGCGAGACTGCGCAGGAGGTCACCGATGGAGATCGGTGAGGTCCGGAAGCTCACGGATCGCGAGCTGGACGATCGGCTGAAGGAGGCGAAGCAGGAGCTCTGGCAGGCTCGCTTTGCCCTCTCGACCCGCCAGCTGAAGGACTACAGCCAGATCCCGGCGACTCGGCGCACGATCGCCCGGATCCTCACCGTGCAGCGCGAGCGCTCAACCGCGCCTCGCCTGGCGGAGTAGGAGCGTCGGGATGCCCACCGCAGGAGCCACCAACCCCGTGAAGGGTCAGCGCAAGACGAAGGTCGGGCGCGTGGTCAGCGACAAGATGGACAAGACGATCGTCGTGTCCGTCGAACGACTGACGCGCCACCCGCTGTATAAGCGCGTCATGAAGGCCTCGACCAAGTTCGCCGCCCACGACGAGCGCAACGAGGCCAGGATCGGCGACACAGTTCTCATCGAGGAGGCGCGGCCGCTGTCCGCGACCAAGCGCTGGCGCCTCGTCTCGGTGCTCTCGCGCTCGGGCGAGGAGCGGGCCACCGAGGTGATCCCGACCGAGGAGGTCGAGACCGCCGAGGCGATCCACGGCGCGGCACACCCCGGCCGCCACGCCGAGGGTGAGGAGGCGGGCGCGTGATCCAGGTCGCAACCCGCCTCCGCGTGGCCGACAACACCGGCGCCCGGACGATCGAGTGCATCCGGATCATGGGGCGCTCGCGGAAGACCACGGCCGGCATCGGCGACGTGATCATCGCGAGCGTCAAGTCCGCGATCCCGAACGCCCCGGTCAAGAAGGGCGATGTCGTCCGCGCGGTCATCGTGCGCACATCCAAGGAGTTCGGCCGCCCGGACGGCAGCTACATCCGCTTCGACGAGAATGCGGCCGTGCTCATCAACAACCAGGGCAACCCGCGCGGCACCCGGATCTTCGGCCCCGTGGCGCGCGAGCTGCGGGACCGCAACTACATGAAGATCATCTCGCTCGCCCCGGAGGTGCTCTGATGGCCGCACGGTCGCCTGAGCACCAGACCAAGGTGCCCGAGATCCGCAAGGGCGACACCGTGGTCGTGCTGTCCGGCAAGGACGCAGGCAAGCGCGGCAAGGTTGAGCGCGTCGTCCGCGAGGACGCGTCGCCGTCGCCGCTCCGCTCTGGCTACCGCCGGACTTCGATCCGGGGCGGCATCGGCGTGGTGGTGGAGGGCGTCAACATCGCCCGCAAGCACACCAAGCCCCGCCAGCGCAACACTGGCAGCTCCATTGGCGGGGGCGTGCCGAGCATGGACCCCGGCGGCATCCTCGACCACGCGATGCCGATGCCCGCGAGCAAGGTCATGGTGGTGTGCAGCCACTGTGACAAGCCCACCCGCATCGGCCACCGCACGCTCGACAACGGCACCCGGGTGCGCAGCTGCCGCCACTGCGGCGAGCCCCTGGAGGTGAAGGCGTGAGCGGGCAGCTTCGGGACCGCTACCAGAACGAGGCAATCCCGGCCATGCAGAAGCAGTTCGGGTACAAGAACCCGAACCAGGTGCCGCGCCTCGAGAAGATCGTCGTCAACGTGGGCCTGGGCGAGGCCCTTCAGAACGCGAAGGCTGTCGATGCGGCGGTCGGCGACATCGTGGCCATCACCGGCCAGAAGCCGATCGTCACACGCGCCAAGCGTTCGATCGCCCAGTTCCGCGTCCGCACGGGCAACCCCATCGGCGTGAAGGTGACCCTTCGCGGCGAGCGGATGTGGGACTTCCTGGAGCGCCTCACCCGGCTCGCGCTGCCGCGCATCCGGGACTTCCGAGGCGTGCCGGCCAAGTCGTTCGACGGGCGCGGCAACTACTCGCTGGGTCTCCGCGAGCAGCTCGCCTTTCCCGAGATCGACTACGACAAGGTGGACCGTCTCCGCGGGCTGGAGATCAGCATCGTGACGACGGCGAAGACCGACGAGGAGAGCAAGAAACTGCTTGAGCTCCTCGGCATGCCCTTCGCCGGCTAGGGCGCGGGGAGGAGTCCAGATGGCCAAGAAGTCAATGATCGCGAAGGCGAATCGCAAGCCCAAGCACACGGTGCAGGCGTACCACCGCTGTTACGTGTGCGGACGGCCGAGGGCGTACATGCGCCGCTTCGCGCTCTGCCGCATCTGCTTCCGCGAGCGAGCGCTCGTCGGCGAGCTGCCCGGCGTCACGAAGTCGAGCTGGTAAGAAGATGAACGTCTCCGACCCGATCGCGGACATGCTCACGCGTGTCCGGAATTCGTCCCGGGCGCGGCATGCCGAGGTGGTCGTTCCCGCCTCGCGGACCAAGCGCGAGATTGCCCGCATCCTCAAGGAGGAGGGCTTCATCGCCGATGTCCGCGAGGAGCGTGACGGCCCCGCCCAGCTGCTCCGTCTGGAGCTCAAGTATGTCGACGGCAAGGTGCCGGTCGTCTCGGGCCTCAAGCGGATCAGCAAGCCCGGCCTGCGCGTCTACGCGCGCAAGACGGACATTCCGCGGGTGCTCGGCGGCCTGGGCGTCGTGATCGTCAGCACGTCCAAGGGGATCATGACCGGCACGCAGGCCCGCCAGGCCGAGCTGGGCGGCGAGATCCTCGCCTACGTCTGGTAGCCCGATGTCCCGAATCGGTCGTCTCCCCATCACCGTCCCGGCTGGCGTCGACGTGACGCTGGACGGGCGCATCATCACCGTCAAGGGGCCCAAGGGCACACTGACCCGCCAGCTCCCGCCGCGCATCGAGATCGAGCGCGAGGGGGATGTGCTGCACGTGACCCGGCCCACCGAGAACAAGCTCGACAAGTCCCTCCACGGCCTGACGCGGACGCTCGTGAACAACATGGTCGTGGGCGTCACCACCGGGTACCGAAAGGGCCTCGAGATCATCGGCGTCGGCTACCGAGCGCAGAAGACGGGCAACAACCTCCAGCTCGCGCTCGGCTACAGCCACCCGGTCGAGATCGTGCCGCCCGACGGGATCAGCTTCGAGCTCGAGACGCCCCTCAAGCTGGCGGTCGTCGGGATCGACAAGGAGCTTGTCGGCCAGGTCGCCGCCAAGGTTCGCGCGACCCGCAAGCCCGAGCCCTACAAGGGCAAGGGCGTCCGCTACGCCGGCGAGAAGGTTCGCCGCAAGGCGGGCAAGGCCGGCAAGATCGGCGGGAAGAAGTAAGCCATGAGCCAAGTTGCCAGCCGCTCGGGCCAGCGCGTCAAGCGTCACGAGCGCCTTCGTCTCCGTCTCGCCGGCACCTCGGACCGTCCGCGCCTCGCGGTGTTCCGCAGCGAGAAGCACATCTACGCCCAGGTCATCGACGACACCACCGGCAAGACCCTTGCCGCGGCGTCCTCGCTGGAGTCCGCCCTTCGCGGCGCGGACGGCACCAAGCGCGACGACGCCAAGCGCGTCGGACAGCTTGTCGCCGAGCGCGCCAAGGCGGCAGGCGTGGACAAGGTGGTGTTCGACCGGGCCGGCTTCCAGTACCACGGGCGGGTTCGCTCGCTCGCCGAGGCGGCGCGCGAAGCCGGCCTCGACTTCTGAGAGGACTGCCTGTGGCTCGCATCGACCCCAACAAGCTCGCGCTCGAGGAGCGCGTCGTCCAGATCAACCGCGTCGCCAAGGTCCACAAGGGCGGCCGGCGCTTCAGCTTCTCGGCGGTGATCGTCGTGGGCGACGGCAACGGCCATGTGGGCGTCGGCCTGGGCAAGGCCGGCGACGTGCCCGAGTCCATCCGCAAGGGCGTCGAGGACGCGAAGAAGCACATCGTCAGGATCCCCATGATCGGGTCGACGATCCCCTACGAGGTGCGCGAGGAGTACTGCGCCGCCCGCGTGATGCTCAAACCCGCCTCGAAGGGCACCGGCGTCATCGCCGGCGGCGCCGTCCGCGCCGTCGTGGAGGCAGCCGGCGTCCGCGACATCCTGGCCAAGGTCCACGGCTCCACCAACCCGGTGAACGTGACCCGGGCAACCCTCAACGCGCTCAAGAGCCTGCACTCGGTGGAGGACCTGGAGCGTCAGCGCGGCGTCAAGCTCCGCCTGGTCGTCCCCGGCCAGGAGGCGGCGCGCCAGGAGGTCGCCGATGCCCGGTAGGCTCCGCGTCACCCAGACCAAGAGCACGATCAGCCATATCGCCCGCAACCGGGCGACGATCCGGGCCCTGGGCCTGCACGGCATCGGCAGCTCGTCGATCCTTCCGGACAACGAGGCCGTTCGCGGCATGTGCCGCCAGGTCCGGTTCCTCGTGACAGTCGAGGAGCTGCCCGAGGGCGCCGAGACGACCGCGGAGGCCAAGTAGATGAAGACCCACGACCTGCATCCCGCCCCGGGGTCGGTCACCAAGAAGACCCGGGTCGGCCGCGGCATCGCGGGCGGCAAGGGCAAGACGGCCGGCCGCGGAACCAAGGGCCAGCGCGCTCGGGCAGGCGCCTCGATCCCGGCGTGGTTCGAGGGCGGCCAGACGCCGATCCACGTCCGGATCCCCAAGCTGCGCGGCTTCCGCAACATCAACGACATCGAGTACGAGGTCGTCAACGTCGGCGCCATCAGCGCCGCGGTCGAGGCCGGTCGGCTCGTGGCGGAGGACGGGGCCCCGGTCACCGTCAACGCCGACACGCTCAAGGAGGCCGGCCTCGTCAGCCGGGACCGGCTCCCGCTCAAGATCCTCGGCGACGGGGACGTCGTCGTCAGGCTGTTCGTGCTCGCTGACGCCTTCACCAAGTCGGCCAGGGCGAAGATCGAGGCCGCGGGCGGTACCGCCCAGGTCATCGAGATTCCCACGGAGCCGATGGTGGCCCTCGGCGCCGAGCCGACCGCCGACAACGGCTAGCCAGTCGTGTTCGAGGGACTGCTCAACGCGTTCCGGGCGCCGGACCTCCGGCGCCGGATCCTGTTCGTCGCCGGGGCCATCCTGGTCTTCCGGCTGCTGGCGCACGTCCCGGTGCCCGGCGTCGACAAGACTCAGCTCGGCAACTTCCTCAGCAACAACGGGATCTTCGGCCTGCTGGACCTGTTCTCGGGCGGAGGCCTGACCAACTTCTCGGTCGTGGCCCTCGGCGTGAACCCGTACATCAACGCCTCGATCATCATGCAGTTGATGACGGGCGTGATCCCCTCGCTGCAGCAGCTTCAGCGCGAGGGCGAGTACGGCCGCACCAAGATCAACCAGTACACCCGCTACCTGGCGGTGCCGATGGCGCTGCTGCAGGCCTACGGCTTCCTGGCCCTGCTCAACTCGCAGGGCGCCCTCAAGACACCGTTCGACCTGGGCAGCTGGGAGACCATCACCCAGATCATCACGATGACCGCCGGGTCCACCGCCCTGATGTGGATTGGCGAGCTGATCACCGAGAAGGGGATCGGCAACGGCGTCAGCTTCATCATCTTCGCGGGCATCGTCAGCAAGGTCCCGGGCGCGCTCGGCGGGTTCCTGCAGAACCCCGACCTCGCGCAGCTGGGCCTGCTGGGCATCATGGCCATCGCCGCTGTCGCGGTCATCATCTACATCCAGGAAGGCCAGCGGCGCATCCCGATCCAGTACGCCTCTCGCGTGCGGGGCCGGCGCATGTACCAGGGCGGCCAGACATTCCTGCCGCTCCGGGTCAACCAGGCGGGCGTCATCCCGATCATCTTCGCCGTCAGCATCCTGCTGTTCCCGGTGCAGATCGCGGGCTATTTCACGACCTCGCCCGGCCTGATCGGCAGCATCGCCCAGACGATCTCCGCGTGGCTGTCCCGGGGCTCGTGGCTGTACGTCCTGCTGTACTTCGTCCTGACCGTCGGCTTCACGTACTTCTACACGGCGTTCACGTTCAAGCCCGACGAGACCGCCGAGGAGCTGCGCAAGAACGGCGGCTTCATCCCCGGCATCCGGCCCGGTCGGCCAACCCAGGACTACCTGGCCCGCGTCGTCACGCGGATCACCGTTGCCGGCGCGCTGTTCCTGGGCATCGTCGCAGCGGCCCCGCCGTTCATCGCCTTGATCCAGCCGTCGTTCCAGAACTACGCGCTGGGCGGCACGGGCATCCTGATCGTTGTCTCCGTCGTCGTCGAGACGATGAAGCAACTCGAGGCCCAGCTCCTGATCCGCCAGTACGAGGGGTTCATCCGGTGAACGTCGTCGTCCTGCTCGGCGCCCCCGGCGCCGGGAAGGGCACGCAGGCGCCGCTGCTCGCCGCCCGCCTCGGGATCCCGGTCGTCGCGACCGGGGACCTGTTCCGGGCGGCGGTCCGCGATGGTTCCCAGCTCGGCCGCGAGGCGCGCCGCTACATGGACGCCGGGCAGCTCGTCCCCGACGAGATCACGGTCAACCTCCTCCTCGAGCGTCTGGCCCGTCCCGACGCGGCCGCCGGGGTCGTCCTCGACGGGTTCCCGCGCACGGCCGTTCAGGCGAAGGCGCTCGACGTGGCGCTGGCCGAGCGGGGGGCCAGCGTGTCGGTTGCCATCCTGGTGGACGTTCCCGCGGACGAGCTGGTCCGGCGCATGTCCGGCCGGTGGATCTGCCGTGCCGCCGGACATCCCTACCACGAGGTCTCGAGTCCGCCGCGCGTCCCCGGGATCTGCGACGTGGACGGCTCGGAGCTGTACCAGCGCGCGGACGACCAGCCGGCGACGATCCGGGCCCGCCTGGACCAGCAGCTTGGCGCGCTCGCCCAGGTCGTCGAGCACTACCGTTCCTCGGGCGTGCTGCGGACCGTTGACGGCCTCCAGCCGATCGAGGCGGTGTCGGCCGCCGTCGGAGCGGCGCTCGTGGGGACCGGCGTGGCCATGGCGCGCTGATGGAGATCACCCGCAAGTCCGCCGCCGAGATCGACAAGATGCGGATTGCCGGTCGCATCGTGGCTGAGGTCCTCGCCCTGGTTGAGGAGAGCCTCGCCCCCGGGATCTCGACCGCCGACATCGATCGCCTGGCGGAGCGGCACATCCGCGCCTCGGGGGGCGTCCCGTCCTTCCTCGGCTACCTGGGCGGGCGGCGGTACGACATGTCGCACCCCCACGCCTACAAGGCCGCGACCTGCGTGTCCATCGACCACGAGATCGTCCACGGCATCCCCGGCAACCGGGAGATCAAACGGGGCCAGGTGGTGTCGGTGGATGTCGGCGTCATCTACGACGGGTGGAACGGCGACGGCGCCCGCTCGTTCATCTGCGGCGGACGCGAGGCTGGCACGCCCGAGGCCCTGGGCCTGCTTGACGCGACGCGCCTGGCGCTCATGGCCGGCATCGCCGCCGCACAGCCGGGCGCCCTCGTCGGCGACATCGGCGCGGCCGTCGAGGCCGTCGGCCAGGAGGGCGGCTACGGGATCGTCCGCGGCTACGGGGGCCACGGGATCGGACAGGCGATGCACGAGGACCCGTCGGTGCTCAACTTCGCCAACGACTACCCGGACGCCCGGATCAGGCTCGAGCCCGGCATGTGCCTGGCGATCGAGCCGATGTTCATGACCGGCGGCGAGAAGACCAGGACGCTCAAGGACGGCTGGACGGTGGTGACCGCCGACCGCTCCCTGGCCGCCCACTTCGAGCACACGATCACGATCCACCCGGAGGGACCGGAGATTCTGACGAAGGTCTAGGGGCTGGGTTGTCGGATCGGTGGGGGTTTGGTATCCTCACCATTCGTGTGTCGGCCCAGCCGGGCCGACACTCGTCTGCAAAGGACACGGGAGCTAGCTTGGCGAAGAAGGACGCGATCGAGGTCGAAGGAACCGTCATCGAGCCTCTGCCGAACACCATGTTCGCAGTGGAGCTGGAGAACGGTCATCGCGTCCTTGCGCACATCAGCGGCAAGCTCCGGATGAACTTCATTCGGATCCTGCCCGGGGACCGGGTCCGCGTCGAGCTGTCTCCGTACGACCTCACTCGGGGTCGGATCACGTACCGCCTGAAGTAATCGAGGAACCCGGTGAAGGTCAGAGCGTCCGTCAAGACGCGTTGCGACAACTGCAAGGTCATCCGGCGCCACGGCACCGTGATGGTGATTTGCGCCAATCCCAAGCACAAGCAGCGGCAGGGCTGACGCGATGGCACGTATTGCGGGCATCGACATCCCGCGCGAGAAGCGCGTCGAGGTCGCCCTCACCTACATCTACGGGATCGGTCTGAGCACCAGCCAGAAGATCCTCAAGCAGACCAACGTCAACCCGGACACGCGTGTCCGCGATCTCACGGACGACCAGGTCAACCGGCTCCGCGAGGTCATCGACCGCTCTCACAAGGTCGAGGGCGACCTGCGTCGCGAGGTGGCGCTGAACATCAAGCGCCTGATCGAGATCGGGTCGTACCGTGGCACGCGGCATCGCCGCAACCTCCCCGTGCGCGGGCAGCGCACCAAGACGAACGCCCGCGCGCGTCGCGGACCGAAGAAGACGGTCGGCGCCCGGAAGAAGACGAAGTGACGAGGAACCGCTAAGGCATGGCCGATCGAAAGCGCGCCGTCAAGCAGCGGCGTCGGGAGCGAAAGAACGTCCCCCAGGGACACGTCCACATCCTGGCGAGCTTCAACAACACGATCGTGACGATCACCGATCTGACCGGTGCCGTCATCTCGTGGGGTTCGGCTGGCATCGCCGGGTTCAAGGGCTCCCGGAAGAGCACGCCCTACGCCGCCGCGCTTGCCGCGGACGGCGCGGCGCGCCGCGCCATGGAGCACGGCATGCGCCAGGTCGAGGTCTACGTGAAGGGCCCCGGCGCCGGCCGCGAGCAGGCCATCCGCTCGCTCCAGGCCGCTGGCCTCGAGGTGAGCGCGATCACCGACGTCACGCCCATCCCGCACAACGGTTGCCGCCCGCCCAAGCGGCGCCGCGTCTGAGCGTAGGTAGGTCATGGCCCGCTACATCGATCCCGTCTGCCGGCTGTGCCGCCGCGAAGGGCTGAAGCTCTTCCTCAAGGGCGGCCGCTGCTACACCAAGAAGTGCTCGTTCGAGCGCCGGCCCACCCCGCCCGGCCAGCACGGCATTCGCCGTCGCAAGGTTGGGGACTACGGCCTCCAGCTGCGCGAGAAGCAGAAGGTCCGCCGCGTCTACGGCGTGCTCGAGAAGCAGTTCCGCAACTACTTCATCGAGGCGACCCGCCACTCCGGCGTCACCGGCGAGGCGCTGCTGCGCTCGCTCGAGCTTCGGCTGGACAACGTCGCCTTCAGGCTCGGCTTCGCCCCCTCCCGGGCAGCCGCCCGCCAGATGGTCGCCCATGGCCACTTCGCCGTGAACGGCGTGCCGACCAACGTCCCCTCCTACCGCCTCAAGGTCGGAGACCGGATCGAGGTCCGCGAGTCGCACAAGGAGCGGACGCTGTTCAAGGACGTCAAGGAGACGCTCCGGTCCCATCAGGCGCCCGAGTGGCTGAGCCTGGACGCGGGGAAGCTCGCCGGGTCCGTCCTGGCCCTTCCGCGTCGAGACCAGATGCCGCCCGAGTTCAACGAGCAGCTCGTCGTCGAGTACTACTCGAGGTAGCCGTCTTTCATGATTGAACTCGAGACCCCGCAGATCGAGCCCGTCGCGGAAGCCGGCACGTACGCGAAGTACGAAGCCGGGCCGCTGCAGGCGGGCTACGGCGTCACGCTGGGCAATGCGCTCCGACGGGTGCTCCTGTCGTCGCTCGAGGGCGCCGCGGTCACCTCGATCCAACTGCGTGACGTCTACCAGGAGTTCTCGACGATCGCCGGCGTCAAGGAGGACGTCACCCAGATCGTCCTGAACGTCAAGAAGCTTCGCCTCAAGAGCTTCGCCTCGCACCCGGTCCAGCTGCGCCTGCTCAAGAGCGGTGCCGGGCCGGTCGTGGCGGCGGACATCACCGAGTCGGCGGATGTCGAGATCGTCAACCCCGAGCTGGTGCTGATGACCATCGACTCGGACGACACCACGATCGAGATGGACCTCACGGTCGAGCGCGGCGTGGGCTATCTGTCCGCCGAGCGCACCGAGGCTCTGCCGATCGGCGTCATCGCCGTCGACGCGATCTTCACCCCGGTCCGCAAGGTCAACTACTGGGTGGAGAGCACCCGGGTTGGCCAGATGACCAACTTCGACAAGCTCACGCTCGAGATCGAGACTGACGGCACGATCACGCCCGAGGAGGCGCTGTCGCGCTCCGCCGACATTCTCGTCCGCCAGTTCCAGCCGTTCGTGACCGTCGGCGTCCAGTCCGCACCGGCTGACCGCGCGGTGCCGGGCGCGCCCCAGCTCCCGTCGAACATGCTCGACATGCCGATCGAGGAGCTCGATCTGCCGATGCGGGCGTACAACTCGCTCAAGCGCAACAACATTGTCAAGGTCGGCCAGTTGCTCCAACTCAAGGACGACGACCTCCTGCGGATGCGCAACTTCGGCAAGAAGTCGCTGGACGAGATGAAGGAGCGCCTCCGAATGCGCGGCTTCATCCTGCCGGAGACCGAGCCGGACGGCGACTACGAAGAGGACGCCGACCAGCCGTTCGACGCCGACGAGGAGGCCTGAGCCATGGCCCATCGAGTTGACGGGCGCAAGCTCTCGCGCATGCGCGGGCCGCGCCTCGCCCTGTACAAGAACCTGACGGTCTCGGTCCTCCGCTACGAGCGGGTGCAGACCACCGAGGCCAAGGCCAAGGAGATCCGCGGCCGGGTGGAGCGGATGATCACGCTCGCCAAGCGCGGGGATCTCGCGGCGCGTCGGTCGGTCGTCTCGGAGTTCCCGAACGAGCCGCTCGTCGTGTCCAAGCTGTTCGACGTGATTGCCCCCAAGTACGCCGATCGCCAGTCGGGGTTCACCCGCCTGGTTCACATCGGCCAGCGCAAGGGCGATGCCGCCGAGATCGTCCAGATCGAACTGGTCTGACGGTCTCGCGGGCCCACGAGTTCGAGAGGACTCGGCCGTGCGCTTCCGCGCCCGGTGTGAATACGACGGAACGGACTTCGCCGGGTTTCAGCTCCAGCCGAATGCCCGGACGGTCCAGGGAGAGCTCGAGGCCGCGCTGGCCCGCCTCAACGGGGGCGAGCGGGTGGTGGTCGACGGGGCTGGACGCACGGACGCCGGGGTCCACGCCGCCGGGCAGGTGATCGCATTCACCTACGCCGGCAGTGTGCCGGCCGAGAGGCTCCAGCGGGCGGTCAACGGACTGCTCCCGCGGGACGTCGCCATCCGCGACCTCCGGCGGGCAACCGACGGGTTCCACCCTCGCCACGCGGCGCGGTATCGGGAGTACCGCTACACCGTCTGGAACGGGCCGCGGAGCCCGCTTCTCGAGCGGACAGCGCTCGGGGTGCGAGCCCCCCTGGACGTCGCCGCGATGGCGAGGGCCGGGTCGGTCCTTCTGGGCCGACACGACTTCTCGTCGTTCGGCGCCGTTGCGGAAGACCGGTCGCCGGTCCGGACCGTGCAAGCGGTGCGGGTCCGGGGGGCGGGCCGCCTGGTGACGATCGACGTCAGGGCGGACGCCTTCCTCCGGGGGCAGGTGCGCCGCATGGTGGCCGCTCTCCTGGAGGTCGGTCACGGCAAGATGGACGAAGCGGAGCTCGAGGCGGCGCTAGCCGCCCAAGAGCCGGCCCTCAACGGGGCAGCCGCCCCGGCGAAGGGGCTCTGCCTCCGGCGCGTCGCCCTCGGGCGGCGACCGGTGGACGACAAGGAAGACGAGGAATGAGCGCGAAGACCTATACGCCTCGAGAGAGCGAGATCGAGCGACGCTGGTACGTCGTCGACGCGACGGACGAGACGCTCGGCCGCCTCGCGAC